>CAZGYL010000020.1:0-18579 GCA_964529985.1 uncultured Planctomycetia bacterium
AGCGCATGCTGCGCTACTGGGACGGCGGCGAGGCGAAACTTGCGACAAAAAACCTCGCCCTGGTGCTTGTGACGGCCACCGTGCCTTCCTTTATAAAGCCCGGGCAAAGCTTCGAGGTCCATGTTGCCTCGATCGGGGATGCAAAAGATCTGACGGGCGGGGAACTCCTTGAGTGCGCGCTTCGCGGTCCTATCACGCCGGTGGACGACGGCACGGGAGAAGAGGTTGAGTATACGGACTACGCGGTGGCGCAGGGTAAAGTACAGGTACCCGCCGATTCAAAGGTCAAAACCACGGGTACCTGCACCGCCATCTTGGAGCGTGAATTCGGCATTCCTTTCCATACCAACTATGAATACATAACTCTGCTCTTGAACCAGCCTGATTTCAACACCGCAAGCCGCGTTGCTTACGCAATAAACACCTGCGGACTTTTCGGCCGCAGCCGCACCGACCTTGCTCAAGCCGTCGACGCCGCGACGATCCAAGTGCGGATCCCTCCGGCCTACCTCAAAGGCGACCGGATTGTGGATTTCGTCTCCATTGTCTTGGGGCAGATTCCGCTCTCTCCGGCTGACATCGACCGCGAGGCCACCGTGGTCATCGACAAGCGGACAGGCGCGGTTGTTGTGAACGGGGAGGTAAGGGTTCGCCCGTTCTCAGCGCTTGTAGATGGAATGCTCATACAAATACCGCCGCCTTCGCAAAACATCCCGGGTCCTTTGCGTCTCATGGACGTAATTGCGGAATTCAAGAAGCAGAAGCTCACAACGGACGACCTGCTTACAGTCCTTCACAGCATGGTCCAAGCAGGAGTTCTTGAAGGAAAGGTGATCGAGCGATGACAAGCGGGATTGCAGCTCCGGTACCTCAGGTTATTCCGCCCGCCGCACCCGGCAGGGTCCGCGACCTGCGGCAGGCTGCACAGCAGTTCGCCGCGCTTTTCCTCCATACGCTGCTGCGCCAGGCTTTCAGGCCTCAGGAGTTCCCTGGAGGCGGCGGGCCTGCTCAAGAAGCATTCTACGACCAACTCAATTGGGAGTACGCCCGCGTTCTTGCCCAGCGCAACGACGCAGGAATAGCAAAGCTGGTGCTGCGCTCGCTGCATAAGAAAGGCTCAGGCGCAACCAAAGAAAAGTGACGGGAGAAAGGTGATGGAAAACAGGGTCAATCACCGGGAAGTGGAGCAACTTACAGAGCAGCTGCTTGATCTTCTCTGCGAACACCTTGCGGCTCACCGCGAGCTTGCGGAGGTGCTCGAGGAAAAGGAACGCGCCGTGGTGGCTCTTGAACTCGAGCTGCTCGATGAAATAGTTGAGCGCGAGCGCGCGATCATAAACCGCATAGGAGTTCTCGAGGAAAGGCGCTGTGCGCTTACGGAGCGGATCGGCAAGCTCATTGAGCATCCCGATCCGACATCGCTTCGTCTCAGCGGCATTGTGCCGTATGTTTCACCCGAGCTTGCGGATACGCTCATTGATATCCGCGAAGAGCTCAGGAACACGGCCGACCGCATTGAAAAGATCCAGGATCGAAACCGGGTTCTGATACAGCACAGTCTCGATCATATTCACCTTTTTCTCTCGGTTGTAAGCGGAGTGGACTCGGCGCTTAAGGATTACTCGCCGCACGGTCCCGAACCGGGAACGGCAAGCCCCACGGTCTTGGACCGGAGGTTGTAAGATGGCCGGCATTTTCTCGACCCTTTCGGTAGCCCGTTCGGCGTTGCTGGCCCAAAGCGCCGCCATACGCACGGTGGGCCAAAACATCGCCAACGCCGACACCGAAGGCTACACGCGCCAGAGGGTGCAATTCGCCGCAGCCCGGCCGGAGCGCCTGGGCCGGCTGAGTATCGGAAGCGGGGTCGAGGTAAGCCGAATCGAAAGAGTGATCGATCAGCACCTCGAAGAGAGCCTACGCAGAGCCGCGACCTCTCTGGAGGATCTCTCTACAAGAAGCAAGGTCCTCGGCCGGATCGAAAGCGTTTTCAATGAGCTTGACGAAGAGGGAATAGGGCCTGCACTTGACCGCTTTTTCCAGGCGGTCAACGACTGGTCCGTGCGCCCGGAGGATTCGACGGCCCGCAGGCAGGTCATAGCTTCGGCGGACGCCCTTGCCGATGCTTTCAACTACGCAGGAAAGCGCTTGATTGAAATCCGCTCTTCGCTCAACGACGAAGTGGAGACAGGTGTCGGTGAAATCAACCGCATGGCCTCTGAAATCGCACAACTGAACGGCCAAATAGTTGAAGCCGAAAACGGCGGGCGTGACTTGGGAACGGCCAATGACCTGCGGGACAGGCGCGATCTGCTGCTGCGCCGCCTCGGGGAACTGGTCGATCTGAAAGCCATTGAGACCTCGACCGGGGCTGTAAACATCATGGTCAACGGCCAATGGCTTGTCTTTGGAAAACATACCCAGCAGCTGGAAACCTACCAGACGGCTGAGGACGGAATCCGCATAACAAAGGTGCGCATGGCCGAAAGCGGAGCGGCTTTTGCGCCTGAAAGCGGAAAGTTCGGAGCCCTGCTTGCAGGGCGCGACAGCATTGTGCCGGGCTTCATGCAGGATCTGGACAAGTTCGCAAACACGATAATCGGGGAAATCAACCGCGTGCACAGCACAGGTGAAGGCTTAAGGAGATTCAGCGATTTGACCGGCACCGTTGCGGTTTCAAGCCCGACGGCTCCGCTCAGCGAGCTCCAATTGCCGCTGGCCGTAAGCGACGGAAGGTTTTTCTTCACTGTAAAGAACGAAAGCACAGGGAGGATCGACAGGTACGATATAGCCGTCAACCTGACGGGCTCACAGTCTCCCATGAGCCTCCAAGACCTGGCAGCTGCGATAAATGCGGCGGTTGCGGACGACCACCCTGAAATAGAGGCGTCTGTTACAAACGACTTCCGTTTCCGCATACGCTCCACTGAGAGCGCTCTTACCTTCGGATTCGAAGAGGATACAACAGGGGTTCTTGCTGCTCTGGGGCTCAATACGCTCTTTACCGGGGCAAAAGCCTCGGATATGAGCGTGAACGATCTGGTCCGCAGTGATCCTGCACTTCTTGCCGCAGGGCAAGGAGACGGCCCCGGCGACAATCGCAATGCACTTGCAATCCTGGCCTTGCGGGACAAACCGCTTATTGAGCAGGCGACTCTTGAGGATTGGTGGCATGGCAAGCTCGGAGCTTTGGGCGTCCAGCAGGCTCAGGCGAAGGAGCTTGCTGAGAATCAACAGCGTATCGTCGATCACCTGACCAATCAGAGAGAGGCGCTCAGCGGCGTGAACATAGATGAAGAAGCGATCAACCTGATCACCTATCAAAGGGCTTTTCAGGGGGCTGCAAGACTTCTTGCGGTTGTGGATTCGCTTGTTGCGACTTTGCTTGATGCGGTCTAGGAGGTAAGGCATGGATTCTCCTCTCTGGCTCAGCAGAGTTACTGACGGCATGCGCTTCAGCATGGCCCGTCAGAATCTGCTTGACGTCCTGCGTGACGTCCAGGAGTCGGAGAACGCCCTTTCAAGCGGCAAGCGGGTTCAGAACCTCTCGGACGATCCGCTCAGCGCAACAAGGATACTCGATCTTCAAAAGACGCTTTCGCGCACCGAGCGCTACTCCACAAATATCCAAACCGCAAAACGGAGATTGGGTCACGCGGACTCGGTGCTCGGTGAGCTGAACGACATTCTCAACAGAGCCCGCGAGATTTGGATATCCCAAACCGGAGATCCTGCAACGGCCCAGACACGCGCGAATGCGGCGGTCGAAGTCGCACAACTTCTCGATCAGGCCCTCTCGCTTGCAAACCGCTCCTACGAGGGGCGCTACCTGTTCTCAGGTTCAAAGGTACACACTCAGCCTTTTACAACCATTGGAACGTACGTTCTCTTTCAAGGAGGGCTTGAAGACTGGAATGTGCCTATAGGGCCTGAGGAGATCTTCTCAAGTTCCGTCAGCGCAGAGGAAGCCCTTGGAGCGCGCAGCGCCGAGATACGCGGCCGCGCGCAGCTCACGCCTGCAGTCAATCCAGCCGTCAGATTAAGCGACCTGAACGGCGGCAGAGGGGTTCAGCCGGGCAGGATCATCGTAAGCGACGGCACCGTGACGAAAACAGTGGACCTTAGAGGCGCTGTTGATCTTGCAGACGTGATCGACCGCCTTAATGCAAGCGGCATCGTGAACGCCGCGCTCAGACCCGATCGGTTGGGACTGCGGATTACGAGTTCAACAGGCACAGTTACGATCTTGGACGAAGAAGGCTCAAGAACAGCCGCCGATCTGGGTATAGCAAAAAGCGCAACCGGAGGAACGCCTCTTGACGGTGAAGCGCTTGATCCCATTCTGCGGTTGGCAACACCGCTTGCCGACCTGCGATCCGGAGCGGGCTTGGACAAAACAGGTATTGTCATAAAGAACGGCGATACCACTGTGACGGTGGATCTAAGCGAGGCGGAAACCCTCGGAGATCTCATAGGGGCGATCAACCGATCGGGCGCTTACGTGCAGGCTGAACTAAACGATGACGGGACCGGAATAAATCTGGTTTCTCTTCTCAACGGCGCTGAGTTCACCGTTGAGGAGGCGGGTGGTGAAACCGCGGAGCAGTTGGGCCTGCTTCTGAAGCCTGCAGACCTGCCTCTCCAGAGGCTGAACCACGGTTTCGGCGTAAACGATAAGTACGGCCCCGATTTCACGATTACGCTTCATGACGGCACGGTTCTAACCGTGGACGTATCAGGGGCACAGACACTGGGAGAAGTTGTTGAGAGGATAAACAACGCTTCGGGCAACAACGGCAAGCTCACTGCAAGGTTCGGCACCGGCGTAAGCCTCGAGCTTGAAGACACAACGACTGGTCCCAATGAACTGGCCGTTGAGCCTGTGCGCGAAAGCCTTGCTGCGCGTCACCTTGGAATCGAAGGATCGACCGGTGATTCCGTCCTGCAGGGTTCCCAGTTGAACCCGGCGGGAATCCGCGTGGACGGACTTTTCAACGCACTGGCGGTGCTTCGCGACGCTCTGGCTGCAAACGATCAGGTAATGCTCCAGCGGGTCGGTCCTGCGCTTGACCGCGCGCAGGACCGCCTGCTTGCAGCCAGGGCCGATACCGGAACCCGCATTGGCAGGCTTGAGATGAGTGAAAAAATGCTTGAAGGAGAAAAAATCCGTTTTCAGGAGGCATTGGGGGAAGAGCGGGACATCGACCTGGCCGAAGCGGTCCTCGAGTTCCAGCAGAGGCAGCTTCGCCTGCAAGCGGCGCTTGGTGCGGTCGGAGCGATAGCCCGTTTCTCCCTCCTGGATTTCTTGCGGTAGGACTTGAACCATGAAGGTAAAAACAACTCGCTTCGGCGACATTGACGTGCGGGAGGAAGACATTCTCACCTTCCCGCGGGGGTTGATCGGTTTCCCCCACCTGAAGCGCTACGTGCTGCTCGATCACCCGGGCGGCGGCCCTTTCAGGTGGCTCCAAGCGGTGGACCAGCCGCAGACAGCCTTTGCGGTCACCGACCCGCTTATCTTCTTCCCCGACTACCGGATTCCGGTGACATTGGAGGAGCTCAAAGAGATCCGAATCACCGATCCGGCCGACGGGGTCGTGGTGGTTATTCTCGTGGTCCCGAAGGACCCTTACCGGATAACCGCCAACCTACAGGGACCGGTTGTCATCAACGTGAAGGAACGCTTGGGCATGCAGCTGGTTCTGAATGTGCCCCAGTACACCACAAAGCACCTTATTTTCAGCAAGGAGGAGGTTCCGCAAGGAACCTGAACGCCCATGCTGGTTCTATCACGCAATCCGGAAGAGGCGATCATGATCGGTGACGAAGTGGAGATCACCGTGCTGGAGGTAAGGGGCGACAAAGTGCGCCTTGGAATCCGTGCTCCGGCGGAGATCCCGGTTCACCGCAAGGAAGTTTATCAGGCAATGAAGGAGGCTAACGTGGAAGCCGCCTCGCCCAACGATGGAGCGTTGCAGCAGGCTATGCTGATCCTGCGGGGCCGGCGAAAGCGTGAAGAAAAGGCAAGGGTGAAGGAGGGGTAGGAGAGCCATGGGAATCAGAATCAACAACAACATTCCGTCGATCATCGGGCTGAGACAGCTGCGTGAGACGGATCGCCAGCAGACCAAAACGCTGGAGCAGCTTGCCACGGGCCTGAGGATCAACCGAGCTTCGGACGACCCTTCGGGCCTGGTGATCTCGGAGCAGCTTCGAAGCCAGATCGCCAGCTTGAAGAAAGCCGTTGAGAACGCCTCAAATGCCGCCAATATGCTCAGCACGGCTGAGGCGGCCCTCAACGAAGTGAACCGACTGCTTATAAGAATCCGCCAGTCGGTTGTTTTCGCGCTGAATACAGGCGGCGCCTCAGAGGAACAGATCGCAGCAGAGCAGGACTCGGTCGACCAAGCGCTTGAGGCGATCGACCGAGTTGCCGCGACAACGCGCTTTGCGAGCCGCAGTCTGCTGAACGGCGAATCGGCGTTCACCATCCTTTCGAAGGCAAGCGCTATTGCAGACCTTGATCCGATCAGCGTGCAATTCGATCAACGGACAAGCATCACGACCTACACGCTTAAAGTGACGACATCGGCCGAGCAAGCCCGTATTCGTGCCGTTACAAGCGGAGGCACGACGGTGGCTTCGGGCGGCAACCTGGTCCTGCGCATAACCGGCAACCTCGGGACCGAAGAGATTACACTGCCCTCAGGTGCGACGCTGAGCAGCTTCCGCCAAGCCATAAACATTCTCCGCGGTAACACCGGTGTTTATGCAAGCGGTGAATACTTGTACAGCGAAGAATTCGGCGATGACGCCGTGATCCGTATTGAGCAGATCGGAGGAAGCGGGCGCTTCACAGGAGCTGAAGGCTCCATTACGACCCGCGGTGAGTTTGTAACTGATTACGGCGTTGATGCGGAAGCGTACCTGAACGGCTCCAAAGGCCGTGCCGACGGGAACCGGCTGCGCTTTGTTTCGCCGTTCTTCGTCGGTTCGGTGACCCTACGGCCATGGACTTCGGCCGGAGACTACCAATTCACGATTCGGCGTTCAGGCCTTACTTTTCAGCTCAGCAACCGAGCGGTTCCCACAGACCAAGCGATCATCGGCATCCCCTCGGTCTACACCACCGACCTGGGAATGGAATCTTATACAACAGGAGGCGTAACCTATGGAGGCACGTTGAATTCGCTCAAGTCGGGCGGAGACAACGACTTGAGCAACAACCCCAGCAATGCGTTGCGCATTATCGACCGCGCCATTTCGCAGATCTCAGACACCCGTGCTTTCATTGGGGCCTTTGTAAACGACAACGTGGAGCCGGCGCGCAGGGAGCTTGAGATTCATATCGAGAACCTGCAGGCGAGCGAATCCGAGATCCGGGACTTGGATTTCGCAGCAGCCACGGCCAAGCTAACCCGGGACCAAATCCTGTTCCAGGCCGGAGTCTCGGTGCTTGCGCAGGCAAACGCCATTCCGCAGGCCGTGCTCCAGCTGCTTGCAGCAGCCAGGTGAGGGCCTCACTTCAGGCCTCTAAGTCAGCCTGACAACAGCTTTTACAGCGTAAGGGGCCCTCCCCTCCTTCACCCCGGCCGGCTCTCCTCCGGCCGGCCGGCCCATGCCGCCTGATTTCAGCCCTCATGTAGTTCCGATAAAAACTTAAGGACCACCCTCCGCTCTGCCGATACACAGGTTGTGATTGGGTCGAAGGGAGGTGTTCCCATGAGGGTCTAAGGTCCCCCACCCTGCCTGCATGTCCCCTGCAGGTGTGGTGGGAAATACCGGCGGTATCGGGGGAAGTGTACAACCCACCACGTGCACCCACGGAGGGGTGCCTGCAGATTCAAGGAGGAATCGCATGGCTCTTCGAATCAACACCAACATCGCGTCGATCACCGCAATGCGAAACCTGCGTGCGGCCGACGCGGCACAGCGCAAGTCACTTGAACGTCTTTCAACCGGGTTGCGGATCAACCGCGCGGCTGACGATCCTTCGGGATTGGTCATTTCCGAACAGTTGAGGGCCCAGATCGCTTCCATGAAACAGGCCCTGCGTAATTCCCAGGATGCATCAAACCTGGTAGGTACGGCCGAAGCAGCGCTCAACGAAGTCAACTCCCTGCTCGTTCAGATCAGGGAATCGGTGGTCTTCGCACTTAACACGGGCGCGGCTTCGAGCGAAGAGATCGAGGCCGAACAAGATGCGGTCGACAACGCCATTTCGGCAATCGACCGCATTGCTCAAACAACCAGTTTCGGTACAAAGCGGTTGTTGGACGGTTCGGCCGCGATCAAAACCGCAAGCACGCTTGGCAGCGGAATTAAAGAACTGAACATTCAAAACGTTCAATTCGACGGCAATTCCGCTCTGACCTTCACCGTGCAGATCAACTCTCCGGCCAGCCAGGCTGCGCTTTTCACGGGAAGCGCTTACAGCGGGGCTTCCAACAACACGGTGATCCGGATCACCGGACCCGAAGGCACTGAGGAAGTGACCTTGGCCTCCAGCTTCACCAGCACAACCGACTTTGACAACGCGGTCAACGCTGTTACCGGTTCGACCGGCGTGTATGCCTCCGGCGGTAAACTGTACAGCGTCGACTACGGTTCTTCGGTGGCGATTTCGCTTGAGGTCGTAAGCGGAACGCTCACAATGGGAAGCGGCGCGCTTACCTCGGCAAGCTCCGTGCAGAGGGATACCGGCACCGATGCTGTGGCATACATCAACGGGTCTCCCGTCAACGCCGACGGCAACACACTTAGAGTCGTGAGCGAATTTCTGACCGGGGACATAATCCTCGCACCGGGCACAACAAGCAATCAAAGTTTCAAGCTGCAGAAATCAGGGTTGGTATTCCAGCTCAACGATGATGTGCCGCTGTCCGATCGGGAACGGATAGGAATCCGAAGTATCGATTCCAGTTATCTCGGTATGCCCACAAGAAGCGTCAAGGGCATAGGAGGAAACACGTTTACGATCGGAGGCTACCTGTCCAGCTTGAAGTCGGGCCAGTCAAACGACCTGAGCAGCAACCCGGAGAACGCCTTGCGGATCGTGGATGCCGCGATCAACGACATCACAGATCTGCGGGCTTACTTGGGAGCTTTCAAGCAGCAGACCATCGACACCAACATCAACAGCCTGTCGGTGGCGGTTGAGAATCTCACTGCTTCCGAGTCGACGATCCGGGATTTGGATTTCGCAGCGGAAACCGCTGAATTCACCCGGTCTCAGGTCCTTTTCCAGTCCGGCATCGCCGTACTGGCCCAGACGAACCTCATCTCACAGAGTGTGCTCTCGCTCCTCGGATAGGAGCACCGGGACTGAGGGAGGGCGGGCGCTTCCCGCCCTCCTTCAGGCTGGCTGAATATCGTTTAGGAAGAGAAGTGTTACGACCGATAAACCTGATGAAGTACCGTTGCGGTACAGGAGGTGGCCATGGCCGATTTAGGAGTTGCCAGGCCGCATGAGCTGTTGGCGCGTGTGCCGGGGAAAATCGAAACCGCAGGTGTGCCGCACGTCGGGCGCAGCGGCCTTGATGAGCACGCACAGGCCAAGCGTTCCCGAACCACCCAAAAGGTGGAGGGTGCGGAAACGCCTTCGGCGGTCGAACCGGAGGAACTCAGACAAGTCGTCGAGGAGCTCAACCGCGAAGGTGCAAAATGGCGGTTGCGCTTTGAAGTCGACGACTCTTTCGGCGGCATTGTGGTCCACGTTGTGGACCAGGAGACCGGGGAGGTTTTAAGAACCATTCCTCCGTCAGCCGCCCTCCGGTTGCGCGATAACCTGGCAAGCGGCCGCGGCGTCGTGTTGGACGAACAGTCCTAGGCGACAAAGCGCGGCGCCCGGTGTAAGCCGGCACCGGGGAACTGAGCCGCTACACCGGCTGGAGAACCGATCTATGATCAGCGTTGATGGACTCATTACGGGATTCGATACCAGCAAGATCATAGATGAGCTCCTGGAGGTGCAGCGGCGGCCGCTTAAGCTCGTCGAAGCCCAACAGGAAACCGAAGCCGCAAAGCAGTCGGCTTACGGATCGATTCTGGCGAAACTTCTGGGCCTGCAGACAACCGCTTCCAAACTCGGTGATCCGGATCTTTTCTCGCGCACGCAAGTCACTTCCTCGGATCCCTCGGTTCTCGTTGCGAGCGGTTCTTCGGATCTGGCTCCAGGAAGCTACACGTTCGTAGCCGCGCAGCTTGCCCGCACAAGCCAGTTGGTCTCAAGCGGTTTTGCGACCTCCGATGAGACAGGGCTCGGCGCCGGAACGCTCACGATTGAAATCGGCCGCGGCTATGTGGACAGAAAGACGTCACTTGACGACCTCAACGGCGGGCAGGGAGTAAGCCGCGGGAAAATCGTTATTACCGACCGTTCCGGAAAGAGCGCTCTTGTGGATCTTTCCAACGCCGTAACGATCTCCGATGTCATCGATGCAATAAACAGCGCAAGCGGAGTGTCCGTTCAAGCCCGTATCGCAGGTGCAAGCGACACCAATCCCGGAGAGGCGATCGTAATCGAAGACACCTCCGGAGGTACCGGAACGTTGAGCGTATCCGATCTCGGTGGGGGTACGACCGCACGTGATCTGGGTATCAGATCCTCCACCACCTCAAGCACTCTCCAAGGCGAAGATATAATTTCGATAACCGAATCAACCCGCTTGAGCTCCCTCAACGACGGCAACGGCGTCGCCTTTCAAGCCGGAAACGACATCACGATCACTCAAAAAAACGGCTCGAGCTTTTCGGTCGATCTCTCAAGCGCAACAACAATCGGCGATGTCATCTCGACCATAAACAACGCCTCGGGCAATGACGGGGTGACGGTGAGTATTGCGAGCGACGGCAACCGATTGGTTGTAACTGATACAACCGCTCCGAGCGGCACCACCACGATATCTGAGGTCGAAGACGGACGTGCTGCGCGCGACCTGGGCATTCTCGGGAGCTTTACGACCGCATCTTCAAGCGGCGAAAGACTGATCGCCGGCTTAAATACCGTCCTCCTGAGAGAACTTAAGGGAGGGTCAGGCATCACGTCCGGTTCGATCCGCATAACGGATCGTGCGGGGAACAGCGCTACAGTGGATCTGAGCAGCGCCGAGACCCTTCAGGAGGTAATAGATGCGATCAACAACACAGCGGGCATATCCGTAGAAGCGAGTGTCAACAGCGCAGGCGACGGCCTTCGAATTACAGACACATCAGGAGGTACAGGCACGCTTACCGTGGAAGAGGTCGGAGGAGGGTCGACGGCCTCGGATCTCGGCATCCTCGCCGCCTCCGGAGTTTCAGGGAACGTGCTTGAGGGAGAAGATTTGAAAATCCGCTACATAAGCCCGACCACTCGACTTGATACATTGAACGCAGGGCGCGGTGTGAGCAAAGGATCGATACGCATAACGGATACCGCTGGTCGATCTTTCACTGTCGACCTTTCTCAGGAAGAAACCGTCGCTGATGTGATCGAGGACATTAACGGAGCAGCCACTCTCGCAGGAAGCGATGTAGTGGCGGACATCAACAGCGACGGCAACGGCATAATACTGACCTCTTCGGCCGGATCGGGGACACTTCGTGTCGACGAAGTTGAAGGCGGAACCACGGCCGCGGATCTGGGAATTGCAGGAAGCGCTCCTTCTTCAACCCCCGGCGTTCTCAACGGCTCGTTTGAGCACTCGATTACAATAACGGATGATATGACCCTGGAGGAGCTCAAGGACGAGATCGACGATCTTGATCTCCCGCTCAATGTAGCCATTGTCCATGATGGAACCTCCGACAGGCCGTACAGGCTTTTCGTAGCCGGGACCGAAGGCGGCCAGTGGGCGAGAGTAATCCTTCACACTTACTCGGACACTGATCTTTCCTTCAGCAGAACTGCGGACGCTCAGGATGCGGTTCTTCTGGTAGGCGGCACAGGCGGAGGCTCACCCGTCGTTGTGCGCAGCAACACGAATACCTTCGAAGATGTCGTCCCGGGCATGACGGTTACGCTTGTGGGAACAAGCAGCGAGCCCGTCAATATATCCGCCACCAACGATGATGAGAAGATATACGACGTTATTGAAGACTTCGTCCAAAAATACAATGACCTTGTGGATGACATAGCCGACTTGACCAGATACGACACCGAGACGGAAGAAGCGGGCCTTCTTCTAGGGGACGGCGCGCTGCGCACCGCGCTCAACCGCCTCAGCGCCGCGATCACAAAGGCCGTAACCGGCAACCCGACCGGCCTGAACATGGCGGCCCATGTGGGGATACGAATCGGCCCGAAGGGGAAACTTATCTTCGACAGAACAAAGCTTGAAGAAAAACTCCTTGAAAACCGCAGGCAGGTGAAAGCCCTTTTCACCTCGGAGCGGCAGCTTGAGGAATCAACGCCTCTGAGCGATTTCCGCAACGGCCAAGGCGTAAGAATCCGGCCGGGCCAGGCGGACTTCAAAATCTGGACGCGTGACGGATCATCTTTTGAGGTCGACTTGACGGGCGCCGACACCGTGTGGGACGTGCTGCATGCCATCAACAACGCTTCGGGGAATTCAAGTGTTACAGCATCGATCTCCTCGGACGGGCGCTCTCTGGTGCTTACCGACTCTTCGACGGGAAGCTCAACTTTCCGGGTCAGCTCTCTTAACGGCAGTTCGGCCGACAACGACTTGGGGATCAATCGTTCCGCCGACACAAGCGGAGGAGACACCATAACGGGCGATCCTATCGATTTGAGTGGTGACTGGGGTATCGGCAAGCGCCTGGTGGATGCTCTCGAAAGCATGGTGAATGCCGATACAGGTAGTATCCAACTACGTTACGAAGATGAAGGCAAGAGAATCGATGAGCTCAAGAAGCGGGCTGAAGAGCTCAAGGAGCGCATAGCCCGCCAGGAGGAATTGCTCAGAAGGCAGTTCGCCCAGCTGGAGGTCATTATGGGACAACAGCAGAACACCATGCAGCGCCTCACAGCAATGCTTAGCACACTGCCTTTCGCAAGAAGAAACAATCGATAGGGTGACATGAAGACTTCGCAGGTAAAGCTGAAACCAAAGGCACAGGAGGACGGGAAGGGCCCCGCAGGGGAAATGCAGCAGGAGGAGCGCCGTGACGCAGCCGCATAAGGCCCAAGAATACCTCAAGGTACGTATTGAAACCGCCAAGCCTACAGAGCTCCTGCTCTTGCTGCTTGACGGGGCGGTCCGTTTCGCGACCCAAGCCAAGAAGCACATAGAGGATCAAAACTTCGAGGAAAAAAACAGGCTGCTTCTGCGAAGCCAGGAAATACTTCTGGAGCTCACTCAAGCGCTTGACCGAAAGATCGGAGAGGAGTTGTACGGCAGGTTGATAGGCCTTTACCGCTTCTGTTACGAAAGACTTCTGGAGGCCAACGTCAGGAACAGCACTCGAGCCGTCGACGAAGCGCTCACGATCTTATCTCACCTTCGGGATACGTGGCGTATGGCGGTTGAGAGGTTTGAAAAATCCGAGGAAGAAAACCAGAGGCCGCAACCCAAGACCCTCTGCGTTGAGGGCTGATCTTCAGCGGGCGCGCTCCGCAAGAGGTGGGGAACCGGAAGCGTCCTGCATTTTCACAGCGAACAGATTCACAGCTTCCCCTTCGCGCTTGTGAAAGTAAATGCGCCCGTCCTTCCCCCACACAGGGCGCCAAGCGTTATGGTCGGCTCCCGGGAGCGGTCCTTCAAGCCGGCCGGACCCTTCGTTCAGGCGGCAAATGTAGATGCCGCCCCCCTCCCCTTCCAGAGAATCCCCGCCGCGCCCCACCGTGTTGAAAACCAAAGCCTTTCCGTCCGGAGACCAGCAGGGATTGGAAGCTGCAAAACGTTCGTCGAAAAAGATCGGCCTGTCACCTTCGCGGCCTTCCGTGTCTATCACCCAAAGCCCGAACTGCCCGAGTCCCCGCTCCCGCGGCCTTTGAACCGCAAGATAGCGCCCGTCGGGCGACCAGGCCGGGAAAAGACCAGGGCCGAGGTAAGTAACACGCCCGCTCTGTATCTCAAGCACGCAGATCTCCCATTGCCGGCTCTTCTCATTGAACCTGCAGAATGCAAGTCGATCCTTTCCGCCTGCAGGGCTCCAAGCCGGGCATAGGGCATCGATCTGGTCGGAAGTAAGCGCACGCGGCGAAGCATTCACACCGAGCGAAAGCAGATAAAGGCGCCATACACCGTCTCTGTTGCTTGCAAAAGCAAGGCGCCTGCCTGAATGATCCAAAGCAGGGAAGAGATTATCACCCTCGTCCGCCCCCGGGATCTCAGTCAAGCGACCGGCCTGGTCCAACGCTATACGGTAGAGCCTGAAGTTCGTACTGAATCGGTTCGTTGCGATAACCCCCCACGAGCCCTCCGGAGCAGGGCAGAAGAAAAGATTTTCCGAATCCAGACTGGCGGTCAAACGAACGACCGCCCCTTGAGAGCCCGAAGCAGGGGTTTTTCCCGTGGGCGTCACAACCTGCCGGAAGTCCCCTTGAGGAGACCTGCACGAATGCAGTACAGCGAATGCTGCAAGCCAAAACGCCGCTGTGATTCTTCGCACCTTTGCCTGTCTCCTGTCCGTTGCGCACTGCAGAAACCACCGCAGAGCTTCAAACCGGTTCCGGTATTTTTCCATTACTGGTATCGACAAGGTGAAGGCCCCGACTTGCGGACTCCCTCTTGCGCACAGTACTCATACCGCGTCAAATACGGTGCGCAGGCCTAAGCGCCGGAGCTTCTCGACCGATAAAAATAAGAGCGCCGGAGTCCGGTCTTCCTGTATGCGGCTCCCGCGCCCGGGTCTTTCAGCTCTTTTGCGGGCGCAACCCAGGCAGGCAATGGAGACGTTTTGATGGAAATAGTGGTCAACGGAAAGCGGCAGAACTTTGAAGTCGAGCCCCAAACGCTCGTAAGTACGATCCTCAAGCAGTTGCGTTTCTACCTTGCTGAACAAGGACAGGTCGCATCGGCGGTGACACTGGACGGAACCGCGCTTTCCCCTGAGAACGAACAGGAGCTCCAGAACCGAAAGGCAGGCGATTTCTCGCGCCTTGAAGTACAGACCGTAACGACCGAACAGCTCGTCGGTCAGGTGCTGCGGGGACTTGTGGAAGCTGCTTCGGCGCTCCGCGAGCGAAGCAGCGAAGTGGGGGCCCTTTTCCAAGAAGGAAAAAGGTCTGAGGCCCTCGAGTCGCTGAGACCTTTCTTGGATGATCTTGCAACTTTTGCAGACGGCACCAACCAGTGCTACCGCTATGTGGCCCGGACCGGTTCTTTGAGCGTCCGCGAAGCTTCCCGGGAAGCTTCCGTGCTCAGAGAGCTCTTCAAACGATTGAATACGCTTCTTTCCGGAAACCAAGAGGTAGAGCTTTCCGACCTCCTGCTTTACGAAGTGCCTGAAGCGCTTCAGCGCTGGGAATCGATCCTCAGCGGTACAGCCGATGCCCTCCAAGGCGAAAAAAAAGGAACCGATCCTGACGGCGATTGAGGTCGATCTGGAAACAGGTCGACTCGGCCTTGCCGGCGGCGCCGAAAGGCTTCTTGACGGCAGGCCGGTTCTCTACCACACCGTTTCGCGGCTGCTGCACGTTCCGGGGATTCATACTGTTTTCCTGATTACAAGCGAAAAGCAAGCCCCCCGCATCCGCCCGCTGGTCGAAGGGTTGCCGGTTCGTTTCTTTATTTGCGATGAACCTGACATTCCCGGCAGAGAGAGGCTGCGGCGCGCCCGGCGGTGGAGTCTTAGCTCTTGGCGCGGCGGTCTGGCCAGTGCTTACTTCGCCTGCGAAGCAGGACGTCCGGCGGCTTTGAGCGCCCTTTTGAGACGCTACAAGCGGCCTTTTGTTCTGCTTGCACCGGCTGAGGCGCCCCTGCTTTGCCCCGATCTGGTTGCACAGCTTCTACAGGCCCACAGGCGTGACGGCTCCACGAAACAGCTTTACGTAGCTTCGGCACCGCCGGGACTTGCAGCTGACTTGTACGGCGCCGAGATACTGGAAGTGCTTCGCGCAGGAGGCCGCAGCGTTGACGGAGTTCTGGACTTTCGACCCGACACGCCGGAGCACTATGTGGACGGACTCGGGTTGATACATTGGTACGATTCCTCGCTCACAAGTCTGAGGGCCAGACTGTGCGCTGATATCGACCGATCGTTTGCATCTATTGAAAGGATCGTCGCTAAGCTCGGTCCGGGGTGGAAGGAGGTCAAAGCGCGGGAACTGGCCGAACTGCTTGCAAGCGATCCCTCTCTTACCTCAGGGCCGTATCCACAAGAGCTTGTTATTGAACTTTCTGGGCGGCGGAACCACAAAGGTCCGATCGACGGTCCTCCTCTTCCCGGTGCCGACCTGGAGCTTGCGGTCTTTGAAAAAGTTTTGGAACAACTGTGCAACCACCGGGACATGCGCCTCTCGGTCGGCGTACACGGAGAGCCGTTTCTGCACCCCGACGCCATACGGATTTTCGAAACGATAAGCCGGAAAAGGCCTTGGGCCCTGCACGTCCATACCGACGGGCTTGCTTTTGACGACCGGCGGCTTGAAGCGTTGCTACAAGCTGAGCCCGACGTGATCTCAATTACACTTGATGCGGCGGAGCCTCAAACCTATCACGCGCTGCACGGGATCGATGGACTTGAAACCGCCGAACGGCTTTGCAGAACACTCGCTGAGAAGCTGATTCCGCAGGGCAGGTTCGTGGTCCCCGAATTCGCTTTATGCCGCCAAAATCACAAGGAAGTCGAGCCTTTCTTCGACAAGTGGTATCCCGTGACAGGCTGGGTGGTTATCCGCGACCACAACGACCTTGCGGGCCAGCGTCCCTCCCACCGCCACCGGGATCACGTGCCGCCCGTCCGCACCGCCTGCGGACACGTGCTTGAGGAACTTGTACTAAGCCCCAATGGCACCTTTCTGCGCTGTCTCCAGGACCCGTGGGAACGGGATCCGCTCGGTAGTGCAACCGAAAAGACAATCGAAGAAGTTTGGGCCGAACGCGCCCATACCGGCCCGCTTTGCCGCTCCTGTAGCGCTTGGTCTTTTTAGATCGGCGAAGCGTCCCGAGTGGAAATGCCGCTGGACCGGGGCTGAGGCATTGGTATAATCCGGCACAGGATCCGCTTTTGTGAGGAAGGAAGTATGTCTTTTGAACGGCACCTGGTGCAACCGGACCTCTCTGGCGAGCGGGAAGAAAGCCAAGAGAGGACGCTGCGGCCTGAATCATTCGAGGAATTCGAAGGCCAGGAGAAGGTGGTCTCGAACCTCAAAATGTACATTGAGGCCGCAAAGAAGCGCAACGAAGCAATGGATCACGTGCTGCTTTCAGGAATGCCGGGGCTCGGCAAAACAACACTGGCATGCCTGATAGCTCGAGAGCTTGGGGTCAATCTCTTTTCAACTTCGGGCCCAGCTCTGGAAACTCCTCCCGACCTTGTGGGGATTCTGACCAAGTTGGGCAGACGCGACGTGCTTTTTATTGACGAGATCCACCGGCTTCACCCCAAGCTCGAGGAATATCTTTACGGTGCTATGGAAGATTACGTTGTGGATCTCATTATCGACAAGGGGCCGAACGCCCGAACAGTGCGCCTGCCGCTCCAACCGTTCACGCTCGTGGGCGCAACCACAAGAGAAGGCCTGCTTACAGACCCTTTCCGCGCGCGTTTCGGGGTGCTTGAGAAATTGATGCCCTACCCACCGGGGGTCCTTGCAAGGATAGTAATCAGATCAGCGCGCAAGCTTGGGGTGGAGATCGCCCCCGAAGCAGCGTTTCTTCTCGCCCAGCGCTCGCGCGGAACTCCCCGTATCGCCAACCGGTTTCTCCGCCGCATCCGCGATATGGCCCAGATCAACGGCGCTACCAGAATTACGGAGAAATTGGTCCTTGAAGGACTCCACCGCCTCGGGGTTGACAAAGATGGGCTGGATCCGACCGACCGCAGGATTCTCTCTCTTATAGCGTCTCAGGGCGGCAGACCGGTCGGACTTAAAACCATTGCGGTGGCCCTGGGCGAAGAAGAACGCACCATTGAGGAGGTTTACGAGCCCTATCTCATACAACGAGGTCTGCTCCTGAAAACGCCGCGGGGCCGGGTGGTGACACCCCAGGGGCAGAAACTCGTAGCCTCCTGGGGGTGAACAAGGGCAGACCATGAAAAAAGCCAAGGCCTTGGCCTCTGCGGCTCTCCTTGGTCTTATCCTGTACTCATGCCACTATTACCTCACGACACCGCAAAGGGCCGCGCGCTCTTTGCTCTCGGACGACACATTCCTCCCGGGCGGCCCTATTATACGTGTAAAGCTCAGTGTAGCTTCAGGAGCGATTCTAACCGCCCCTGACGAACTGATCATAAGTGCCGGCGGCATAAGCAAGCGGCTTCCGCCCCGAAGCGCCCCATTGAGTTTTGAAACAGGGCGGATCCGCTGGGGCGATCTTGTTTTTTCTTCTATTACCGAGTTACAAAGCACCGGGAAGCCCCTGCGAATAAACGAGGCGGTCTACCGGGGCGCCATAGAGCTGATCCCCTCGGAGGGCCTTGTCGTGAACAAACTGAGCTGTGAAGAATACCTTCTGGGTGTTGTAGGTCACG
>CAZGYL010000021.1:0-18202 GCA_964529985.1 uncultured Planctomycetia bacterium
AACGCCCCTTGCCACAAGAAGAGCGCCGTACAAACCGCTACGCTGACGCACCCAAGCACAAGCAAGTTTTTTCTCGAAAGCATAGCTGCCTCCCGGCTCTTACGGATCGCTGGCTGCTTTCTCGGATTGTTTTGGAATCCGAGTTCCAGCGGCCACATAGTTGAACCTTGTTGAATTGTAAGCGTTTCATAACACGGAAGCAAGCCCGAAAAGGTTGCTTTCTTGTTGCTTTTACAATGTCGCAGAGGATCTTCAGCGGCACGCACTCCTCTCGCAACTCAGACCCTCTGCCGACCCGCTAGGTACTCCGCAGCCGGGGAAGGGCGCGGGCGGAGCCGCACCGCCGGCGAAAAGGTAGCTTAGAAGCCGCACTGGATCGGCCACATCGAGCCGGCCGTCGGCATTGGCGTCCGCCGAGGCCTCGCAGGAGAGGCGGTGGCCAGCGAAAAGGTACCTGAGCACCGTAACAGCATCTGCAAGGTCCAAGCTCATGTCTTGATTTGCGTCGCCGCGCACAAAAGGCACTGAGGTTCGGATCAGCGCAGCAACCTCTTGCGTACCTTGTCTCATACTGCCGCCGACAAGGGCCATGCCCTCTGGTGCAGCCTCTGCGCTCAGAGCTTCAAACCGCAACACAGCCACGGGACCGCTCCCGGGCTCCAGAACCACGGATCCGGTAGGATTCCACAGCGAAAGAATGCACCTGTCGCTGTAAAGTCCGGTACCGCCGTCGTCGCTCCCGCCGGCCACCCGCTCGGTCAACTGAAGACCTAAGGCTTCCCAGGACGCCGCGTCATACGCCACAACGATCCGTACAAAAGTAAGGGGTTGCTCGTTTCCGATCACAAGCTCAGCTTCCCTGCCGGGCCCTTCTCCTTCGCGCCACCAAAGAGCGACCGTTGCGTGACTTTTACCGCCCGTTTCCTCCTGACCTGCTTTTGCAGGAGCTGAAGCGCATGTACAAAGAGCTTCAGCGCGGCTGCGCAGAACCGGATCAGGCGGTATTGAAGGGTCCCCCGGACGCCATTCGGGCGGCGCCACAGCAGAGAAGTCCTGAAGACCACGGTAAAGGTAAACAAGATCGACCGAATCGGAGCTTCCGTCCCGATCTATATCGTAGCAGGAGCGGTGATCGGAGATCCGCTGTCTCAGACCCTCGTCTCCAGGGATATCAGGATCCCAATCCCTCCATTGGGGAGGCGCGACCTGGGCAAAGTCCCCCAAAGCTCTGTAAATGTACACAAGATCAACCGGAGGATCGCACGCTCCGCTGCGGTCGGCGTCAGCCGCTTCGCAGCACAGGATATCCCACGCGGCGGCAAGGACTTCAAGAGTCTCACCGGCGTAGTACCGATACTCGGCGCTCGTTGAATCTCCTATCACTTCATAGCAGGCTCCCCCGGCCGACACACCCCCTGCAAGGCGGGAGGCTGCTGAAGCCGCCGCGCTTCTTTGATCGGATGCCGCGATAAGCGCCAGTGCGGCGACCACCGAAGGCTCCAGGTACCCGGGATAACTGCCATCGAAGTTCCAGGGAAAATCCCCCGGAAACGTCTGCAACGAGGCTATGAAGCCGGGAAGCTCAGAAAGAGTCTTGCCCGAAAGAGTTGTTGAGGAACCACTTAAAGTCGTCCCGTCAAGGCCGCCGGGTGTAGCGGCCAAAGCCGCCACTGCAGCTCCCAAGCCGGTCACCGGCCGGGCGTCACCATCGTCAAGGTCGCCCAAATTATCGATTATCTTGGTACGCCACACACCGACGTCGGCATCACCCACGTAGACTGCAGCTGCAGCAAAACGGGCTATATCGTAAAGCGCGCTTCCTAGGTTCGAGGAGCCGTAACCGCTTACGATGTCGTCAATGAAAGCGGCCGTTGTACCCGAACGACTCCGTACATTGTCGAAGAAGTCCTGAAGTGCGACGCGCCAGGGGTTGTTCGAAGGGTTCGAATGTATGCTGCTCAACCACGCAAGTGCATGGGCTTCTGCAGCGTAAAGCGGCACAGCGAAAGTGCCGTCGGTTGGCTTGTATCCTGCGTCCTGGAGAATGAAATCTCCCGCAGCTTCAGCCGCACTCTTGTAGTCTGAGTTCCCTGTGATTTCGTAAGCTCCGCACAGGCCGATCACACATTCACCTGCAAGCCCTGATTCTCCCCAGCTACCGTCCGCGAGCTGGTTGGAAACCAGATAATCCGCTGCACGTTCGAGAGGTCCTGCAAAGCACCTGTCTGTAAGCAGTAATGCTCCTACAAACAGAGCGACCAGAAAAAACCAAACGGAAAAGATAGCCGAACGCATGGTATTTTCCCTCCTCCAGCCTGTTTTCTCCGCCGTACGCACCGCGGCCCCTTTTGCGATCTCTGAGACAGGATTCACCGGCCCGCTGTACTTGACTGGCTTTGCGCGTTCCATGACCGGGCTCCTTATTCGCAGGTTTCGTAGCGGGCGCAGGACAGGGAATCGGCCGTTCGGTCCGGCTCGCAACCAGACCCCAACCCTGCGGCCTCCTGCCCGCCGTACATTCGCTCCAAGAGTACAAGCAGGTCGCTTGCCGTAAGAAGACCGTCGTCATCAACGTCCGCCGCGTCCGCACACGGTGGAGCAGGTCCGTTTCCGAAAACGTACGCGGCAAGCGATACGGCGTCCGCAGCATTGAGCCTGCCGTCCGCGTTTACATCACCCCGCCTGAACGTCACAACGGGCTCGCTTCCGTAGACAGCCGCAATATCGCCTTCACCAGCCGACGTGCTGGTGTAGAGGGACTTGGTGGGGCCAGCGAAACGCACCGCGTCAACACTTGTACTGCAGCTTGAGCTTGTAGCTGTGACAACCACGCGCGCTGTTCCCGAAAAAGTGTAAACACCGAGCGGATACCACGTGCATGGATCGCTACGTTGGTTCACAAGTACTTCGGCCAAAAGCGTCGTCCCGTCGTAGACGGAAACCGGTACGCTTGTGCAACGGCTAGACCACTGGGTCCAACGCAGATACACAGCGTAAGCGCAGCCTACAGCATCAAGCGAAAACGTGTAAGTAGATCCAGGGCTCTTACTGTAAAGGGATCCCGGCCCGTACGGACAGGCGCCGCTTGACGGCAACCACGTGCCGGTTGAGCTGGTTCCCTGGTCCCCGTCGTCGATGATGACCTCCGGACATGCTCCGCATTCAACAATGCGGCAGACAAGCTGATCGCTTACTGTAACACCGCCTTCGCTGTAGGTCGCCTGGATCGTACAGTCGCCGCCTGCGGTCCCCTCACCTGAGGTGAAAACACCGCAGTCCGTTATGTCACCCGGGCAGCTTATTGACCAATCACAGGTGCAAGGGTCAAGCGGTTGAGAAGTGCCGTCGCTGTAGAACGCCTCTACGCTGTATGCGGTGGGTTCGCCCTCGCATACGACTTCGCTTCCCGCAACACGTATGCCAGTAAGCTCGCCAGGCTGCACTCTCCCGAAGCGGACTGCATCCGCACAGGTGCTGCAGGAAGAGCTTTCCGCCAGCACCACGACCCGCGCCAGGCCGCTCGGGAACCGGTATCTCCCGATAGGATTCCACCTGCAGTAGTCGTTGTTTTGATCTACCGATACGGTTGCCAGAAGCCGGTCGCCGTCCCACACTTGAACCGAAACGTTCGTGCAGCGGCTCGGCCATTGAGAAGACCAAATCGAGAGGTCATAAGGGCATTGCTCGAGCACTTCGCGGGTGAATACATACCGTGCTCCCACGTCTTTGCTGTAGAGAGAATCATCTCCGTAGGGACATGAACCTCCAGAGAGCTTCCATTCGCCGATGGCTTCGGTTCCGGGGTCACCGTTGTCCAAGACGAAGGCTTCCTCGGGACAAGGACAGCTTTCAATTGAGAAATCCAAAGATGCCTCGACAGTAACCGCCCCCTCGGTATACCGCACGGTCAGCTGGCAGTCGGTTCCGGCCGAACCTGCCGCTGTTTGTACTTCGCCGCAGCCTGAAACTTGAGCCGCTTCAGGGCAGTTGATTTCCCAGTCGCATGTACAAGGATCCAAAGTGCGGCTTGTAGCGTCCGAGTAATGAGCAGTTGCTTGGTAGCTGTAAGTGCCGCCTTCGCACAATTCCGCCGGGCCGGCGAGCGTTATGCTTTGGAGAACGGGAGGCGGTCCCGCTCCTTCGAATTTGACCGCGTCGGCGCAAGTGCTGCAATCGCCTGTTTCAGCTATGACAACCACCCGCGCAGGTCCGTTGCGGAAGGTGTAAGTGCCCAGCGGATTCCACCTGCACGGGGCATTGAGCTGATCGATATGAACGGTGGCAAGGAGATCCCCTCCGTCCCATATTTGAACCGGAACCGCTCTGCACCTGCTTGGGTACTGAGAGGACCATATGGACAGCTTATAGCGGCAACCCGGGGCCACATCGAGTGAGTACTGATAACTTGATCCGGCCGAGCGGCTGTACAGCGAGCCTCCGCCGTAAGGACAAGAACCTCCTGAGGTTTTCCACGAACCGACGGGCAGTGTGTCGGGATCCCCGTTGTCGATAACAACCGTGTCCAGCGGGCACGGGCAGGACTGAAACGTGATCTCAGCCTCTGCGTCAAAAGCAACGCCGCCGCTTGTGTAGGCGGCGCGGATCGTGCAGGTTCTTCCGGCACTTCCGGGCGCAGAACTCAGCAGGCCGCACGAGGAGATCTCAGCTACGTCGGTGCAGCTGATTTCCCACTGGACGCTGCAGGGATCAAGCTCTTCCGTGCCTCCATTGGAGTACCGGGCGGTGACGGTGTATTGATAAGCCCTGCCTTCACACGGTTGGGCCTGCCCGGATATCTCAATGCTTTCCAGTGAGGGAGGCGGGCCTGCAGAAGAGAACCTGACAGCGTCTGCGCAGGTGCTGCACTGGTCGGTTTCAGCTATAACGACCACTCGGGCCGGACCCCGTGTGAAGGTGTAAGTGCCCAGCGGAATCCACCTGCAGGGATCGTTGAGTTGATCGATCCTCAAAGTTGCAAGCAGCGTATCACCGTCCCATATCTGGACCGGAACCGAGGTGCACCTGCTCTTGTAACTGGAAGACCAGATGGAGATTTCGTAAGGACAGAGCGGCTGAGCTTCGTACTCGTAGCTGTAAGTGGATCCCGGAGACCGGCTGTAAAGAGAACCGGCTCCATAGGGACATGAGCCGGAAGAGGTTTTCCAAGAGCCCTGAGGAAAGGTGCCGGGATCGCCGTTGTCGATAACAGCGGTCTCCTCCGGACAGGGGCACTGAATGAAACTGACAACCAGTTGGTCTTCTCTTGTAACACCACCCAGTGTGTAACTTGCGGTCAGTACACACTCCGAACCCGCCGATCCCGGTTCTGCTGTAAGTACTCCGCAAGAAGATACTTCCGCTCTATCAGTGCAATCGATCGACCATTGCACGCTGCAGGGGTCGACGGTCATCTCGGTTGCATTGCTGAAGCGGGCCGTAACGTGGTAGTTTGCTGAGCCGCCTTCGCAAAGTTCGGCAGGGCCCGTGATTTCGATAGATTCGAGCTGGGCTGCAGCACCCACTGTTGTGAACCTCACAGCATCGGCGCACGTGCTGCAGTCTGAACTTTGCGCGAGGATTACGACCCGGGCCGTACCGCTTGCGAATGTAAAGGTGCCCAGTACGTTCCACCTGCACGGCATATTGCGCTGATCGACTGTGATTGTACGAAGCAAGGTATCGCCGTCCCAAACCTGGATCGGGACGTCGGTGCACCTGCTGGAATACTCGCTCGACCAGACCGCCACTTCGTAAGAACATTCGGGTGAAAGGTCTTTCTCAAAAGAATAAGTGGAGCCCGGAGTCTTGCTGTAAAGAGATCCACCACCGTAAGGGCAGGCACCCGAGGAGGTTTTCCAGGTTCCTGTAGCTTGCGTACCGGGATCTCCGTTGTCAATGACCGTTGTTTCAGGCGGACAGCGGCAGTCTGCAATGGTGATCGTAAGAGTGTCGCGCACCGTCACGCCATCTTCATTGTAAGCTGCGGAAACGGTGCAGCTTACACCGGCGCCGCCCGGATCCGCTGCAAGGAGTCCGCAATCGTCGATCGAGGCTGCCCCGCAGCCGTCAACGAACCATTCCACGGCGCAGGAGTCCAAAGGTTTACTGCCGTTTGCATAGCTTACGGTGCAGGTGTACTGGTAGCTGGAGCCTGCGCACGGCCCCCCTTCGCCTGAAATGACAAGCCCGGTGGGGGGGAGCTTTCGAAAATGAGCGACAACCGTGGTATCGCCGTGGATCGTAATCGTCGTCGGATTGGAGGAGCCCGAAGCTCCACCGCTCCAGTGGTCGAAGGCATAGCCTATTTCGGGGACCGCTGTAAGGGTTACCGCCTCACCGTCGTCGTAGCCGTTTTTGTCGGGCGAACGTTCTACGGAACCGGCGCCGGCCGGATCAACCTCGGTCGTAAGAGTATAAGCGCAGGGGCCGAAATCCACAGCGCCGTCTGCAGTTAAAAGCCCCACGGATCGGGTGCCCGACCGCGCGTCGTACTGATCGATGCGCACCGGAACCTCACCGCACGGTTGCGGGCCGGCACAAGTAAATACAATATCAAGGAGCTTACTGCCCGGCCCGCCTGTTACCGCGGGATCCCCTTCGAAGTCAAAGAACTCAATGCGCAGAGAGCCCGAGGAGGCCTCTATCGCAAAGAGACTTTGTGAACGCGCTCCTTCAACCACTTGATCGAAGGAAAGCAGACCGGGGTCCCAGGACATGCGGACCGAAAGAAACGTCAGCGAAGTATCCACCGGCGTCAGGTGCAGTCCCACGGCGATGGAACCCCCGCAGCTTCCGCTCACGGTTCCGAGGGAAAGGGTTCCCTCGGCCGCTCCGAAGACAACGCTTGCGGCGAAAAGCGCAGCCGCACAAGTGACCGATGCCGAGCCTCTCATACCGGGTCCTCCATTAGCGACCTGCCCGATTTCCGTGCGATGGCACAGACCGAATATCACCGGAAACTCAAGAAACGAAATACATTCATCCCGACGACCAGTCGGCAGGTTGTAAAACACAGATTTGCAAACTTTTCTTCCTGCTGTTTTTTGTCAGCCTCCTGCGATCGGTTTGGAACTCTCACCCAGTCCTTCCTGAGGGCCCCACGAAGAAAGTTTCCTCGGGTGTACTTCATCGGAAGTATGTCCTCGCGAGGCTCATTGTAGGTGTCGACCGCAGAGACAGTCAAGAAGGAAAGAAGGCGGCGATGGGAAAAACCGAAGAGGGTGACAAAAAGAATGCAAAATTCCCGCTTCGTTTTTCCTGCAGCGCGGGCCTTTTGCACCCGCGCAGGGTGTAACGAGACGGGCGGGTACCGCCTCTCTTGTACCGCGAGAGGCCCTTTTGGTAGACTGAAATAAAGCGCCAGGGGCCGGGAACTGTTGCGAATAGCCGGTGGGGCGCCGCTGCGGCGGTGGAGCTATAGACGAACATGTTTTGAAAAAGTCCTTGCAACGGGAGGGATCCGCACCGTGAAACATCTTTCGTTTTTGAGGCCTTTCTTTCTTTGCGCATCGTTTATCGCGGGGGGCTGCGCTCCTTACAGCGTTTCCACGCCGGAAGAATTGTCGCTTTTCGATCTCGCAGGACCTGTGCAGTTGAAGATGGATGTAGCCGCCCTGGTTGAGGCGAAACGCACCGGTGAGGCCTACCGTGTGGTACCTGGGGACGTTCTCCAGTTTCACATGCCCGAAGTCATGCGGGTGGCCTTTCCCGCGGAGGCGAAAGCCGGGCAGATTCAAGATCATGTATGCCGCGTCAGAGAAGACGGCAAGATAACTCTGCCTCTTATTGGAGATATCGAAGCCGGAGGAAAGACGCTGAGCGAAATCGAACAGACCGCTGTATCTCTTTACCACCCTCGCTTCGTAAAGACAAAGCCTGCAATTGTAGCCACGGTGAAAGAATATAGGACTGTCAAAGTCACTATAACAGGCGCCGTTCGAGAGCCGGGAGTTTACGACCTGCGCAGTGATGAGCTCTCTCTTGTGGCCGCTCTGATGAAAGCCGGTGGTTTTCAAGAAGGAGGCGCCGTCGCCGTGAGGATTTACGGCCCCGGCGGAAAGCTCTTCGGCGAGCCCCGCATACTTCCTGTGGAAGGTCTCAACATACCGTTCGCTGATACGGCTCTCCAAGGCGGGGAGACGATCGAAGTTATGCGTTACAACCCGCAGGTCGTGGCCGTACTGGGATTGGTCAACAAGCCCGGAACTTTCGAATACCCCCCCGGCATGCAGTACAACCTGCTTCAGGTTATAGCTATGGCTCAAGGATTGGACATAAATTCCGGGCCGAGCTACGTGCAGGTCTACAGGCAGGCTCCGGACGGGAGAATCCTCACGGCCACTTTCGATATAAGCGGAAAAGGCTGGGCCGAGGCGGCCGGAGTCAACGTTAAGCCAGGAGATGTCGTCTACGTGGCGGACACTCCTTACACCCTGGGACGCCGTGTGCTTGTTTATCTTGCCCGGAGCATATTCCACGTCGGTGCTTACTACCGTATAGGAACGCTCGACTGAGATGTCAAGAAGGTTTTATGAGGCGTAACGGTTACGCTGCATACAGGACATCGAAAGAACTCGGAGAAGAGCAATGACCGAAATCAGAGAGACTGATCGGTTCGTCCAGCGGGAACCGTTGGCTTTGCCTGCCCAGGAGGAAGCGACCGATCTACTCCAATTCATAGATGTTTTGTGGCACAGGCGTTGGACCATTGCGCTTTGTGTGGTCTTGTGCTTGGCCGGCGGTTTTCTCTATCTGGCCCGCGCCACACCTATTTTCAGGAGCACCTCCAGGCTTTACGTCGAGAAGGAGGGGCCGGCGATCATTTCCGAACAAGCGGGCTTCAGCTTTACAGCCTCCAAGAATTACCTTTATACGCAGGCCGAGCTTCTTAAATCCGTGCCTATCGTTGCAAGCGCTTTCGAGAGGCTTAGGGGCGAGACGCTTCAAACTTTTGCGAAGGTGGACAATCCGGTGGGCTTTTTGAAAAAGAAGCTCGATGTGGAAGTGGGGCGTAAGGATGAGCTTCTCACGGTCGCCTTCGAATCCCCTTACCCCGTAGAAGCGGCGAAGGTCGTAAACGCCGTTGTAGACGCTTACGTGACATACCTGGATTCGCGCAAGAGGAGCACAGCTGCCCAGATTCTCAAAATACTGAGGGAGGAGAAAGTCAAACGTGAAGCTGAGCTCAGCAAGAGGCTTGAAGAGATCGTCGATTTCAAACGGAAGCACGGGGTTGTGGTTCTCCAGGGAGAGCGCGGTAATATCCTGATTCAGCAGCTCTCGCAGCTCAGTGACGCACTCATTCAAGCGGAGCTGGAGGAGGTTGACGCCAAGGCGGCCTACGAGGCCGTCCAAAGCGTAAAGGATGATCCCGAGAAGGTACGGCGCCTGGCGGACCAAACCACCTTGGCGCTGGGACTCGGGTGGAGCGGCAGGAACAAGTACTTTCAAGCCAAGCAACAGTACCTTTCCATGCGGCAGGCCTTAAGCGAGCGCCTTCTTGCGGCAGAGGAGGAGCTTATAGGCCTTGAGGCGCAATACACCGATAGCGTGCCTGCGGTCAGAGCGGCGCGCAAACGGGTTGAGACCCTCAGGGAAGAGCTTGCGCGCGTGGATCGGGAGCTCAAGCAGCTGCAGGAAGACGCCGCCGAAGAGGAACAGCGTTTTGTCGGCGCGTGCCTGGCAGCGGCGCGTCACCGCTGGGAGGTCGCAAAGAAAAAAGTCGCCCAACTTAAGCAAGACGTTGAAGCGCAACGCAAATTGGCAGAAGAGGCGGCTGTAAGAGAAGCTGAGTTCGCCGTGCTCCAGTCGGAACTGGATCGCACGCGGCGCACCTGTGAGCTTATAGACGACAGGATCAAAGAGCTCAATCTCACTGAGGATACGGGAGCTCTCAACGTTACGGTCGTTGAAGTTGCAAAACCTGAGGATAAACCGGTTAAGCCACGCAAAGCTCTTACCATGGCCCTCTGCCTCATGCTGGGCCTCATGGCGGGAGTGGGGCTTGCGTTCTTCCAGGAGTGGATCGACCAGCGGGTCAAAACGCCGGAAGAAGCGTCGGCTGCTGCAGGATCTCCCCTTCTGGGCGTCATACCTCATGCAAGTGAAAGCGACGCGGAAGGGAATCTGGGCACGTTTATTCAGGCAAAGCCGAGTTCGCCTTTTGCCGAAGCTTTCCGCACTGTGAGAACCGCGGTCTTTTTCGGCGTACCTCAAGAGCGCTCTCAGATCCTCTTGATCACTTCACCCGGGCCTTCCGAAGGGAAGTCCAGCGTAGGTGCCAACCTGGCGATCGCCATGGCGCAAGCCGGGCAGCGCGTACTTGTTATCGACGGCGATTTCAGGCGGCCGATTCAGCATAGGTTTTTTGAGGTCGACAACGAGTGCGGGCTTTCCAATGTGCTTGTAGGGGATAAACAGCTCAGTGAGGCTATCAAGCATACCTCGATTCAGAACCTGGACGTCCTTCCTTGCGGACCCAGGCCCGTCAATCCGGCTGAGCTCCTGAACAGCGAAGCCTTCACCGGAGTGGTAGGCGAGCTGTGCAAGAACTACGACAGAATCATTCTTGATTCTCCGCCTGTTTTGGGGTTCGCCGATTCCCGTATTCTTGCCGCTCTGGCTCACGCCACCATTCTGGTCGTGCGCTGCGAAAATACGAGCCGAAAAGCGGTTGAAGCTGCGTGCGAGGCTCTTGCAAGTGTGGGTGGAACGGTGCTCGGGGTTGTGGCCAATGATATGAACGAGCGCTCGAGACGGTACGGCGGCTACGGATACTACTACGGCTACCACCATTATTACGGCAAGGACTACGCGCGCTATTACAGCGGAAACGGATCGGAGAGGGACGATGGGGCGAAACCGCGGCGAGGGCCTGAGCGCCTGAAACTCTCCGAGGAAGACGATCCGAAAGCGTAGCGCGCGGTGTGCCTCAGGGGTGGATATGACGCGTCCGCTGCAAACCCAATTGGCCCGAGAGGGGCCTATACCTTTTGAGAGAACAATCCTTTATCTCCTCAGCGGCCTTGTAATCTTTTCGCCTCTCGCCCTCGGTGTCGTAGAAGCTTGGAGCGAGTTGGTGGTTGAGGCCGGAGCCGGGGTCTTACTCTTCCTGGTCCTCCTTTCGGGGCTTATTCGGGAAGAGTGCCGCCTTAGGTGGAGCTGGGCCTATGTGCCCTTCGGGCTGCTCCTTGTGGTGGCCCTCCTTCAGGCGGTGCCTCTGCCGCGCAGCATTGTTCAACTCCTTTCGCCTGAGGCTGCAGGGCTGCGCGAAAAACTCTTGGGGGAAACAGAAGGTGCGGTCCCGCTGAGTCTTTATCCTTACGGCACGCTGAAGATGGTCAGGGTGGGCCTTGCAGCTTTCGCCGTATTCGTTGTTGCGGTGAATGTTTTGAGATGCCGCAGGTTTCTTGAGCGGTTCTTGAAGGTTGTGGTTGTTACTGCAGGCCTGTTGAGCCTTCTTGCAATAGCTCAAATCCTGTCCGGTACCGACAAGATTTATTGGGTCATCCCCACCGGCCATGATGTTGCACAGGGAGGTACTTTCGTCAATCGGAATAATTTCTGCATCTTCGTGAATCTTTCTCTCGGCGCGGGTATCTGTCTTTTGCTTTTGAGCCTTGAGCGCCGTGGTAAGCCCCGGTACCCGGGCCGTTCGCCGGCTCGCGAGCTCTGGGAGTTTTTGAGCGGACCCCGCGGGAGCGCGACCAGGTGGCTCATGGCCGCGTGCGTGGTTATGGCCGCCTCGGTAGTGCTTTCCTTGAGCCGCGGCGGGGCGATGTCTCTTCTTGCAGGGGGAATCGTTACAGCGTTGATCATGGCGGGAAGGAAGAGCCGCGAGAGGCGGGTTTGGCTTCTATGCTTTCTCGGGCTTTGCGCTTTTACGGTTGTTTTGTACGCGGGTTTTGATGCCGTCTACGACAGGCTGGCCACGTTGCAGGACAAGGAAGCTTACCGCAACAGGTGGCAGATCGTTTCTGATATCCTTGAAGCTTTCCCCCGTTTCGCGCTCTTGGGAACCGGATTGGGGACGCACGAAGTCGTTTACCCGCTGTTCGACCGCGGACCGTGGCCGGCCATCGCCGAGTATGCTGAGAACGAATATGCCCAGCTGGCTGAAGAAATGGGTATTGTAGGGCTGGGGCTTGCGGCGTTGTTTCTTGCGACGCTTTCGGTGAGCTACCTGCGTTCGCTGGGCGGATCGCGTTTTCAAAGGAACCTTGCCTACGGAGTGGGTTTCTCGCTTGTAGCTGTTGCTATTCACAGCTTCGGGGATTTCGGGTTGCATCTTCCGGCCAATAATCTTCTTGCAGCATGTCTATTCGGAGCTTTGGTCGGTACTGCGCAACAGGTACGCCCGCGCAGCGGGGTTCTGAATGAGACATTGCTGAGCCCGGGGGCACTGGTAGGGCGCAAGATTCAGGGCGTTGTGCTCCTTCTTCTCGTTGCGGGACTATGGCTGTGGATCCTATGGCAGGGAGCGGGAGCTGCCCTTGCTGAAAGCGCTTGGCGGGATGCGCTCCAGGTCGAGCGCCGCTTGAGCGAACAGGGCTGGGAGGGCACCAACGATCAGTACGCGGCATTGATAAGCAGAGCTCAAAAGGCCGCCGATCTGCAACCCGGAAACGTCAAATACCGCTACTGGCTTGCGGTCTACAGGTGGCGTGCGATAAGCCGTGTGCGTGACTCTCAGACAGGTGCGCTCATTTTGACTCCCCGGCATTTGGAATTCGTAAAAAGGATCGTCGGGGAGCTGAAGGGCCTCCGCTCTATCTGCCCGACCTACGGTCCTGCATATTGTGTCGCCGGGCAGCTTGAGAAATTCGTGCTTGACCTTGACGAAGGCCGGAAATTGATCCGAGAAGGCTACAAGCTGGCGCGGAACAACCCGACGGCCTGCTTTGTCGCCGGCCTTGTGGATCTTACAGACGGCCGGAAATCCGAAGCCCGCAAGAAATTCGAGCGGGCGCTTATCCTCGATCCGGGTCTTTTTAACGAGATCCTCCAGCTCTTGGTCAATCGTTTCAAAGAGCCGCAGTTGGCTGTGGAACTGGCCGGGGGTGACGTTGCACGCCTTCTCAGAGTAACGAGGCTTCTTGAGAGGGCGGCACCGGAAGACCGGCTCACAAGCGAAACGGCGGCAAGAACAGTCGCCGCGTTGCGCAAAGTGTGTGAGGGCCGCACGGCTTCAGCTTATCTCCTTGCAACTCTTGCCGATTTCTGCAGGCGGTCCGGTGACCTCGACGAAGCAATCACATACTACAGACGCGCTTTGGACCGGCAGCACGGCCAGGTTGGCTGGCGCCTTTCGCTTGCCCGGTGTTTGGCTGCAAAGGGCCTCTATGAGGAAGCCATCTATGAAGCGCGCCTGTGCCTGCGGCACCGGCCGCAGTTCAAGGCCGCGGAAAACTGCATTGCCAAATGGAGTGTGGCCATACTACCCGAGGGAAATTCAAAAAAGAAATGACGGATAAATACCGCATTTCAATCGCAGGGGATCTCGCAGGGGAGAGTAACCGAGTGTTGATCCCACGGCATACACCCTATTTCAACAGATTGAAGCGGAACACCGTCCGGGCCGAAGAGCACACCTCCGCCGAATAGATAGCTGAGAGTTTGAATTGAATCGGCTATGTTGACCGAATGATCCGCGTTGGTGTCAAGTGCGGCCAGACAAGGCGGCTCGGGTGCGCCTCCGAAGAGATAGCTCAAAGTGGCGACGGCGTCAGCTACGTCTATCGCCCTGTCCGCATTGGCATCGCCGACAAAAACGTTTACCTTGTTGCGTACCGGAGGGGAAGCCCCCTGGTAAACCGATACTTTTGTGCCTGCAACAAGGACGATCTCCAGAATCTCGTCTCCGTCCAGGTCCGATACGAAGAAGGAAAAGTACCCCACCGGCGGATCGGGATCGATACGCCACAGCAGATCCAGTTCGCTGTCAAGCACGTACAGGGAGGCTAATTTCGTAGCCACGTCCACGCCTTCCGCCAGCACTTCGAGAGTACCGTCTCCGTCCAGATCAGTGACCGTCCAGTTGCGCCAATCGAAGACGGATCCCGGCAGATCAAAAGAGCCTACGGTTTGAAGCTTTGTATCGAGAGCTGCAACAGAGCTTACTTCTTCGGCTCCGTTCTTTACATGGACAATGATCTCAGCTACGCCGTCACCGTCCAAATCTCCGATCGCAGCCAACGCCGCCGCAGTGCCGAAGTCCCTCTGGGCGGATACGGTGCCGCTCAAAGGATCCAGGAGACAAACCTGCCCGAGAGGGCCATCCCACGGGTGCCAGCCATGCGAAAAAGAGGTGGCGACGACCTCAATGGTACCGTCGCCTTCAAGATCGCAGACACCAAGCGCCGTATCGACGAAACAGCTTCCTTGGTACTCGTTGCGCCAAAGAAGGGTTCCGTCCGCCCCCTCAAGACACCACGTGTAAGGTTTCATATCAATGGTCCCGTCGGCCCCTACCGAATTGTTGCAGGGCCCCAGGGCCGAGAAGAGAATCTCGCGCCCCGGCCGGCCGCCCAGATCAATGCATGCAATGCGCCATGGATCAGGGCCCACGCTGTAGTACCACAACTCCCGGCGGCTGTTGCAATCAAAAACGACAATGCCCCGGGGTTGAAGCGCGTACCCAGCGTGTTTGGAGGCAATGAGCTCCGGGGCGCCGTCACCGTCCACGTCCAAAATCCCTTCCGGCACGACGGCTGTGCCGCCTCTTGCTTGTGGAGTAATGTCGGTTTGAAAAACGGCTTTTGTGGCTCCCTCACAGTCCCAAACGGCGATTTGGCCGGTGCTGCCGATCTGTCCCCATGTGAGGATTTCCAGCCTGCCGTCACCCTCCCAGTCGGCGAGGATTCCAAGCGACTGACCGGTGAAAAAGCTGTTGGTCTGTGTGCCGCTGCCGTCAAAGATACGAATCCAGCCGCTGTCTCCCACTACCAGATCCACGACCCCGTCGCCGTCCACGTCTCCCGAGCGCGCGGTCAAACCTAACTCGCTTTCATACTCCCAGCGCAAGGTGAAGGGCTGATCTTTCGGGATCGGCACTTTCGTGTGAAACGGATAGTACGAGGTACGCCCGAAGTCGTACTGATCAATCTGAAAACCAGGCGATTTCAAAGCGCCCTCAGAATAATCCGCTGCAATGCAGCAAAGAACTTCTCCTGAAGCAAGCACGAACAAACCTGCAGCCAAAAAAGAAAACAGGACGCGAAGGCCCTTCATGGTAATTACCTCCACCACCACACTTTCCGAGACGGCTTTGAGCCGCTTCATACCTTAAGTACCGCAACACCGAAGGTCCTCGACCTACCCAAAAACCGGATGCGTACCGGGCCATCCCCCCGGCGCCCGGTACCACGGTAATAATTTGCCAATGGATCCGGGGCTTGTCCAGAGCCTGTTTCCGGGTTTCGACTACCGCCGGCCCGCCAGGCGCCCCGAGTCCGGTTTTGGCGGAAAGCCAAAACCTGAAGGTAGGGTCTCATCGAGAAACCAGTTTCGGGTTCCTAAAATTGGCCGCTGCAAGCCCGCCTCTACCTGTCTCGCGATAGGCGGTTCTGAGGTCTTGACCGGTCCTCCACATGGCGCGCGCCGCCGCATCGAAGCTGATAAGGTGCCGGCCTTCGCTTGCAAGGCTGACTGCTGCGGCATTCAGAGCTTTCACAGCTCCCATGGCGTTGCGCTCGATGCACGGTATCTGCACCAGACCGCCGACAGGATCGCAGGTCATGCCCAAGTGGTGTTCAAGAGCTATCTCGGCAGCCATTTCAACCTGGGCGGGAAGCCCTCCTGCAAGCTCGGCGGCGGCTGCTGCAGCCATGGCGGCCGCTGAACCTATTTCCCCCTGGCAGCCTACTTCAGCCCCTGAGAGGGAGGCCAAATTCTTGATTACCACTCCGCAGGCTCCCGCAGTGAGCAATCCCCTGGCCACTGTTCTGTCCGGAAGTGAGAGATCTTCCTGCCACACGGCAAGAACCGCCGGCAAGACACCGGCCGCCCCGGCTGTGGGAGCGGTAACGATAGCACCGCCCGCCGCGTTTTCTTCTGCAACGGCAAGAGCGTAAGCATCGGCGCGCAGCACCGTAGCCCTGAATGTGTCGTGATGGCGGATGCGGCGGGAACTTTCCTCCCATACTCTCTTGGCGCGGCGCCGAACTCCAAGTCCTCCCGGCAGCTCGCCTTCAGCTGAAAGGCCGCGGTCGATCGAAGCGCGCATGAGGCGCCAGACGGCCTCCAATTCCGCGAGAATCTGCGAGCCGTCGCGGCCGTGGAATGCAGCTTCATTGGCAAGTACAAGTTGCGCTATGGGAAAGCCTGTTTTCTCCGCCGCTTCCATGAGATCGGCCATTGTGCGGTAAGGGTAAGGAATCTGGGCTTTTGGCTTCTGCGGCTCCACTTCAGCGCCTATACGCTCAAAAAAACCGGCTCCGGTGGAACGGTAGGCCCAGCTCAAACGCTTTTTCCCCGAAACAACTGTTACGCGGAGGGTGTTCGGATGCTTCGACCACGAAGGAACGCCCTTATGCCAGTGTATGTCGCGCTTCGGATCGAAACGAAAGAATCCGCCCTCAACCTCGATCCCTCCCCGGCTGCTTACCCGACCGACAGCCTCGCACAGCGGCGGACCACCGCCTTCTTCGGGCCTTTCACCTGCTAGGCCCGCTGTAATCGCACAATCGGTCAGGTGTCCCTTTCCCGTTGCAGCAAGGCTCCCGTAGAGATCCACCTGTAGCCGGGGCGGGGTTCTTGTTGTCTTAAAAGAGGCCAGATATCGTCTGACCTCCCTCCCAATGAGAAGAGGCGCCAGGGTATGAGAGCTTGAAGGCCCCACAGCCGGCCGAAAGAGCAGGAAAATGCTTGTGTAACGCGGTTGTTTATCAGCCATGGCCGGAATGCTGCATGAAGATCCTATTCCACAGATTGCGCTTCGGAGAAGATCCACCCTTCGGCCTTCCTTGTCAAGCTTCAGTCGCCTTTTGCAACGGCCTCTTGCTTGGAGCGCGGCCCGGCTTCTACAATTCCGGGATCCGCGCCTCTTCCGTTGTTTCGCTGAGACCTCCCATGCCGAAAGGTCCGGATCATGAAGAACAAGGCCTACCTGCTTCGAGCAACTATCATAGCGGCGCTTGGCGGACTGCTTTTCGGTTTTGATACTGCGGTGATATCAGGCACCGAGAAGTGGCTGCAGAAGCTCTATGGACTCAGCGACTTTTACTTGGGATTCACCGTCGCAAGCGCGCTCATTGGTACCATTCTCGGTGCTGTAGGCGCAGGGAAACCCTCTGATTTGCTCGGGCGGCGCCAAACCCTCGTTTTGATCGCAGCCCTTTACCTTGTATCCGCTGTGGGAAGTGCTCTTGCCTGGAACTGGTACTCTCTTGTGTTTTTCCGCTTTCTCGGCGGACTGGCTGTAGGAGGGTCTTCGGTTGTAGCGCCGATGTACATTGCGGAGATCTCACCTGCCAGGCTCCGCGGACGGCTTGTAGCGGTGACTCAGTTCAACATAGTCTTCGGGATTCTGCTTGCATTTCTCTCAAATTACATCATCGGGAGTATGGATCTCGGTGAGGTCGAATGGCGGTGGATGTTCGGGGTTGAAGCTTTCCCGGCCGCTCTTTTCCTTGTGCTCCTTTTCTTCACTCCCAGAAGTCCCCGCTGGCTTGTTGCCGCAGGTCTTATCGAAGAGGCGCGCGAAGTGCTCCGTAAAACCGGAGTTGACACGGCGGGTGTTGAGGAAGAAATTCGGGAAATCCAGGCTTCTCTGGACCTCGAGCACCATACGCTCCGGGAGCCGCTTTTTCAACGTTGCTATCTCAAACCCGTACTTCTTGCGATTGCGATCGCCGTTTTCAACCAGCTTTCAGGGATAAACGCGGTTCTTTATTACTCCAAACGTATTTTCGAGATGGCAGGGGCCGGCAAACACGCGGCACTCCTCAATTCGGTGGTGATCGGCTTTACGAATCTTATCTTCACCGTTCTGGCCATGTCGATCATCGACCGAGCAGGACGCAGAGTTCTCATGATAGCGGGGTCAATAGGCTATATCGTGAGCCTCGCTACTATCGCTGCTGCCTTTTACACATATGGCGAGCAGTTTACAAGCACGGGAGGCTGGATAGTTCTCTTCGGCCTGATCGTTTTCATAGCTTCGCACGCTTTCGGGCAGGGCGCTGTGATTTGGGTTTTCATAAGC
>CAZGYL010000022.1:0-17684 GCA_964529985.1 uncultured Planctomycetia bacterium
GGCGCCGTCCCGGCTGTAAGCTTGGAGGACCGACTGCGGAAGATGGCTGGAACACGCCACAACGGCGCTCAGAAAGCCCTCACCTGCGTGGCGTTCAAACGCCGCGACATGGTCGGCGAGTGTGAACCCCGCGGTTTCGGCCGGCTGGGTCATGATATTGCCTACGAGAATGACAGGCTTTCCGGTATTGCGTATGGCAGGAACAATACCCGGGACCAACAAATTCGGAATAATTGAGGTGAAAAGACTTCCAGGCCCGAAAACGAAGAAATCCGCCGACGCTACCGCTTCGAGGATCTCAGGGGAGGCCGGCCCGGGATCGGGCCGCAGCTCCAGCCGGTGAATCGGGCGCTGGGCCCGGCTTATGCGCACCTCTCCTGTTGTTGTGGTCCCATCGCTGTGGTGTGCCACCAACCCGACTTTCCGGGTGGTCAACGGAAGCACCCGCCCGCGCACGGCGAGCACTTCGTGGAGTTCCCGAATAGCATCTCCCAGATCGCCCTTGATAAGAGTAGCCGCTGCAATAAGCAGATTCCCCAGGTTGTGCCCGTTAAGCTCCCCCGTGGGAAAACGCCATTCAAGTGCGTGCCGCAAGAGAGGGTGAGCATCAGAGAGAGCCAAAAGACAGTTGCGCAGATCGCCCGGAGGCGGGATATCCAAATCGCTGCGTAGCAGCCCCGAACTGCCCCCATCGTCCGTGACGGTCACTACACACGTTAAGTGTGGAGTAACCTTTCTCAGTCCGCTGAGCAGGCAGTGCATCCCCGTGCCTCCACCGAAGGCCACGATCCGGGGAGGAGTGTTACCGGTTGTCGAAGTATTCATCGACCTCAGCCAGAATATCTTCGAGCGAGCTGAAATCTCTTGTAGTGGCGAGGAACCGGTTTGTCTTTTCGTCCCTGGCCAGATAAGCGATCTTACGCATTATATCCAAATGCTCGCGCTCGCATTGCTTCGAAGACGCAACCAGGAAGACCAAGTTCACCGGTTCGCCGTCAAGCGACGCAAAAGGGATTCCCGTGCGCGAGATTCCCAGAGCCGCTACTATCGACTCTACGTGCGCGCAGTTTTTCACATGGGGAATCGCCACGCCCTTCCCGATACCGGTGGTCCCTTTGCTTTCACGCCTTAGTATGGCCGCCTCTATCTTTCGGGCCTGGTCCTCGGTAAAGCCCTTTCGTTCCCGAAGGAACTCCACCAGCTCGTGAATCGCTGACCGCTTGTCCCGGGCCGCCATATCCGGCAAGATCACATCTTCGGTTATGAGATCCCGCAGCTTCATTCCGATTCGCTTCCTTCCTCCTCAGCAGCCTCTTGGGTACTCTGGGGACTTGAGCCCGGCTTCGTCCGGCGGTCTCTGAGCTTTTCCTTGTGGCGCACCAGCTGTTTCTCCGCCTTGTCCAGTACGGCGTCGAACGCTGCGTACAGGTCAGGGCCGCGGGACGCAGAAACGATCTTCTTTCCGGTGGCCCAGACAAGCAGTTCCACAACGTTCTCCAAACCGTCGCGGCTCAGTACTACATCAACCCGGTGCGTGCCGTCGAAATAACGCCCCAGGCGCTGCACCTTGTCCTCCACGTACTGCCGGAGGTGGGGCGTGAGCCCAGGATGCCGACCGGCGATCTGTACTTCCATACTGACCTCCTGCGCCGCCGGAGTATGGATTCCGGGGCCTTAACCTTTTGAACCGCAAGGACTTACGAAGCCGACTGATTATACCTCCCTTCATCGTGAACGTCAAGGAGCGCCGCGGGTCCCGACGCCCTTATCAGCGCTCACGAAGTGTTTTTCAACACTCTGCGGGGGCAGCACCCAAACTGCAGGGCCTTGCGTTTCCCACCATTCCGGTTTCACCGGCCCGTAGAAGACCTGCATCAGGCACAAGCCGTGGGGTGGTGCGGTAGGTCCTGCGCGGGTTCTGTCCCCGGAAGCAAGAATCTCAGCCACCTGCTGGGGTGAAAACCTTCCCCTGCCGACTTCAAGCAGGGTTCCGACCATGGTTCTGACCTGTTTGTAAAGAAAACCCGACCCAAGGAAATCAATCAGGAGAAACGGACCTGACTTGCGGAGGAGCAGGGCCCGTACGTCCTTTACCGTCTGGTAAAACTCTTGACCCTTGGCTCTGGTTTTGAACGCGCGCCAATCGCGGCGGCCCACCATATGGGAAGCGGCTTGCACCATGGCGTCCAAATCAAGCTTGAATCTCACCGGGACGACGAAATTGCGCATAAGCGGAGGCGCCTTATCCTCAAGCAGGAGCGTGTAGCGGTAATGTTTTCCCGTCGCGCTCAAACAGGGGTGAAAGCGCGGGGGCGCATCGCTGGCCTCGAACACCCGCACCGAAGGCGGCAGGTGAACGTTCAAAGCAGCTGGAATGCGCTCAGCGGGAATCCGCGCACTGGTGCGGAAAGCGGCTACTTGGCCGAACGCGTGTACTCCGCGATCCGTCCGACCTGCTCCGAGAACTACGGTTTTCCTGTGCAGAACTCGAGCTAGAGCTTCTTCAAGGGTTTGCTGAACCGAAGGCTGATCCTTTTGCCTTTGCCAGCCGGCGAATTCGGTTCCGTCGTAGGCCATAGTGAGTTTCACTGTCCGCACGTCAGGAGCTCCCGCGGGAAACCCACCTCTTGAGGCGCGTTCCGAGGCCGGCGCCCAGTTTCGCCGCGATCATACCCAAAGCCGGGACCCCGAGTACAAGAAAAACGAAGGTCACAACTATTATGAGGATTTCGTGCTCGCCCACTGTGCCGAAAAGCATTGCGCAACCAGCCTCCGATTGCCCGTTCCTGAAACATGCGAACGGAATTCATCGTACCCCAGGTACACGATTGCAGCCAGCGCCCGCTTCTACGGTCTCGGGTGATACTTGCGGTGTGCAGCCTTAAGGTCTCGTCTGTCAAGGTGGGTGTAAATCTGGGTGGTGTCGACCTTTGCATGTCCCAGGAGCTCCTGGACGACTCGAAGATCCGCCCCGCGGCAAAGCAGGTGAGTGGCGAAAGAATGGCGCAGAACATGAGGTGTAACGCGCGAAGTAATGCCGGCAAGCAGGGCATATCTCTTGATCAACCGCCATACGGTTGCTCGATCGAGGCGCCTGCCCCGGCGGCTCAGGAAGACGAACCCTGGATCTTCCTTTCCGCGCAGCAGCCTCGGCCGTTCCTCCTGCAAGTAGTTTTTTATCGCTTCGTTCGCCCGGCGGTGCAACGGCACCAAGCGTTGCTTGCCGCCTTTGCCGCTTATCAGTAACAGGCCGACATCGAGCCTCAGTCCTTCAAGTCTCAGGGAGCACACTTCCGAGACGCGGGCCCCGGTGGCGTAAAAGGTCTCCAGAATGGCGTAATCCCGAACCCGATAAGGCCCCGGCGTTCCCAAGGGAGCGCGGAGAAGTCTATCCACCTCTTGTTCGTTCAGCACGCAAGGGAGGCGCTGCCATGTCTTGGGCGCGTCGATCCAGCGGGCGCAGTTCTCCTGCAGCTTCCCATCGATTACCAGAAAGCGCAGGAACATGCGGACGGCCGAGAGGGCCCGCGCTATGCTTCGGGGCGAAATGCCTTGTTCGAGGCGGCTCCGGAAATATCGGCTCAGCAGCGGTGCGTTCAAGTCGGACCATTTGCTGCAGCCGGAAGCCCGGAGGAATCCACTGAGCCCGCTGACATCACGGCGGTAAGCAGCAAGCGTGTTGGCACTGAGCCCGCATTCGTACTGCAGGTAGGAGAGAAACTCCCGCAGTTCCTGCTCCACGTGCCTCCCGCGTTTTTCGATTCCGTGTCAGCGGATGTACTCGTTGATTATATTTTCAAGGAGCTCCACCCGGCCGGACGAATTCTCAGCGGGTTCTCCTTTCTTGAGCATGTATTCGCTCAGTTCGGAGAAGCCCACCTGGCCTGCCTCGATCTTCGCGCCGATTCCGCTGTCGAAACTCGCGTAGCGCTCCTTGATGAAGTTTTCCAGCACTTTGTCCCGCCGAATCGCCGCTGCAATCTTCAGCCCGCGGGCGAAAGCGTCCATTCCTCCGATATGTGCGTAGAAAAGGTCAACGGGCTCGAAGCTTTCCCTCGCTACATGGCAGTCGAAGTTCAATCCGCCGGTCGTGAAACCGCCTGCATTGAGGATTATGAGCATGGCGAACGTTGTATCGTAGAGGTCGGTCGGAAATTGATCGGTGTCCCAGCCCAAGAGCAGATCTCCCCTGTTGGCATCGACCGAACCGAGTAATCCGACGCTGGCCGCGAAGGTCAATTCATGGTGGAACGAATGACCGGCGAGCGTTGCGTGATTCGCCTCAATGTTGAGTTTGAAATGATCAACAAGATCGTAATGCTGCAGAAAGGCGTACACTGTTGCAGCATCAAAATCGTACTGATGTTTGGTGGGCTCCTTGGGCTTGGGTTCTATGTAGAACTGGCCTTCGAAACCTATCTGTTTCTTGTACTCCACGGCTTTGTGAAGAAAGATGGCCAGGTGATCGAGCTCGCGTTTCATGTCTGTATTGAGGAGGCTCTTGTAGCCTTCGCGCCCGCCCCAAAAAACATAACCCGCTCCGCCGAGCTCTTTGGTCACCTCCATGGCTTTCGCCACCTGGGCCGCGGCGTAGGCGAATACGTCGGCGTTGCAACTGGTCGCGGCACCATGCATGTAGCGGGGGTGGGCGAATAGGCAGGCGGTGCCCCAAAGCAGCTTCACCCCGGTGCGCTCCTGCTCCTCCTTCATAACCTTGACGACCTCGTCGAGGTTTCGATTGGTTTGAGCCAGGTTTTCCCCTTCCGGCGCTACATCCCGGTCGTGGAAACAGTAGAAACCGACGCCGAGTTTTTCGAAGAACTCAAAGGCCGCGCGGACGCGGTTCTTGGCGTTCTCCAAGGAGTCGGTTCCGTCATCCCACGGCATGAGTCGGGTAGGCAGCCCGAAGGGATCTGCGCACCTGTTGCGGAAAGCATGCCAAAAGGCCACGGAGAAGCGCAGGTGCTCCGCCATTGTCTTCCCTTCGATCACCTCTTCCGGGTTGTAGTGTTTGAAAGCCAAGGGGTTCTTGGACTCAGGCCCCTCATACTGGATTTTTCCGATGCCGGGAAACGCTTCGCCCATGGTTTTGCCTCCTGTCCGAACTGTGGTGCGGTTTGCCGGAAGAAATCGGAGCAGAACGGAATTATAGCCGCAGGCCCCTGCGGCTCAAGGCTGGATTGCTTTCTTGAAATCTCTTCAGTAAGCAGGGGAGAAGATCCGAAAACCTCAATCAAGGGGACCGGCCGGCCGAAAGGCGAAGGGGCGGATTTTGAGTGGTTGTTCCTTGCGCTCAACGCAATGCCGGCGGTACACTGGCTGCCGCTGACAGCGGAGTTGCGGCTTCCGGCAGGAAAGGCTGCAGCTCAAAGGCGGGTGTCGACAGACATGTGGAGAGGGTTCCAGGAGGCTTGAACAATGGCCCAAACAACCAAAAACACAAAGAAAACTTCAAGAAGGAAAACCGGAACTACCTCGAAAGCCAGGAAGACACGGACTCCGAGGGCACGTTCACCGCGCAAACAGAAGGGTACCGTCACGCCGGAAGAGCGGTTCCGCATGATCCAGGAGGCCGCCTATTTTCTGGCCGAGCGTGATGGGTTCCGCGCGGATGCAACCGCGTACTGGCTGCGGGCGGAGGCGGAGATCGACGCTCAGCTTGCCGGGCTCAGGTAACAGTACCAACTCACACTGTACGAACCAACGCGGTTCCCGCTCGTAAGGGGTCCCTGGGGGCGTGAAGACTCACCACACTATGACTTTGTCTCGTTTATAGCGGAGCCCCAAATCGATTATCCTCTGCAGCAAGGTCTCATAGTCCAAGCCCGCCGCCTCAGCCGCTTCAGCAAAGTCCTCGCCGTAGGTGAGTTCGGCGTTCGGATTGGGTTCGAGGAGGTAGACCGTCCCTTCCGCAGTGACGCGTACGTCCATGCGCGCGTAACCCGTCAGGCATAGGATCCGATACGCCCGTTGGCAAAGGCGCTTGATAGCTCTTTCCGTGCGGGGGGGGACATCCTCTGCCGCAACGGTCCGGAACCCGACCCGTTCCTGATAATCCAGATCCCATTTTGTTTTGTGTGTTACGATCCGCGGCGCGCCTTCGGGAAGGTTTTCGAATCGTACCTCGCGCAGCGGAAAGACCGTTGTCCTCCGATTGCCCAAGACGGCCGCATAGATTTCCCGGCCGTCAATGTACTGCTCGGCGACCGCATCGGTTCCCAAGGTCTCATGGACGAACGCCACGCGTTCCTTGAGCTTCTCCTCGCTGCTTACAACCGATGCCTGTGCTATGCCTACAGAGCCATGTTCGGTTGCAGACTTTACGATAAGCGGAAAAGTCAACCGCTTGGGAAGACGAATGGCCCTGCCCCGCGGGAAGACCGTAAAATCCGGCACAGGTATCCGGTGGTAGCGCAGAATCTTTTTCATCAAGGGTTTATTGTCGGCTATCAAGAGACCTGAGGGATTGCAGCCGGTGTAAGGTTGATTCAGAAGCTCAAGGTACCCGACGACATACGGCATGTTGATGCCCAGCCCCTTGAATCCCTCAAGCAGATTGAAAACGATATGCGGCCGCCAAGAACGTATCGTTTCCCGCAGTTCACCGAGGTCTTCGACAAGACAGAGGAGGCGCACTTCATGCCCGAGATTCTCCAAGCCCGAGATGACATCGTACTCGGTTTTATAAGGGGCGATTTCCTTATCGCTTAGTCCTTCAATCGTTTCCGGTATCGTTACCTTTTGGTCGGTTACAACGAGGACGCGTAATCGTCTCATTGGTCGAAGGGTTTCAAAGAGCGACCCGGTGGTCCCGGGAACGTACAAAATGGGTGAGCTGCGTTGCGAGCAGAAGGGCCGTTTCGAGCTTTACTTGTTCAACGGGCCTGTCCACCCGAAGCTTGAGCTCCCGGGCACGGATTATCATTTCCTTCAACAGCTGGTCCACAGTGTAGGCATGCTGTCCGGTCCAGCGCGCTACAGCGTCCCTAAGCGCCGTGCGGTGGCGGCGGAGAAACGCAGCGGCTGTGGGCATTCGGCGATCCGTTTGTTCGCTGAAAAGACGCACTAGATCGCGGTCGAAGAAGGCCGGCAGGTCGGACCCGTAGCGTGCTTGCTTGCGGCGGTAGTAATCCCGCAGAGTCTGACGACACTGGGACAGCGGCCGGTAGCGTACTCTGTTCTTCACCACCGGAGGCTTTTCCGCTATTTCTTTCATGAGGGCGTCGACATAGAGCAGTTTCCTCAGTGCAGGCCAAGATTCGTAGCGTTTGCGCCAGTTGGAACCCGGCTTCAACCAGACCGCGAAAGTTTCAGCGAAATCCTCTGTGGGATGGCTCTGGGCGTACCACCAGTCAAGGTGCAGTACGTAGTTCCGGCTGAACGGCTTGGGGTTGTAGTACTTGGGGTACGGCTTTGATGCCTTGCCGAAAAGACGGCGCCAGGAGGCCCTCCGGTTGAGCCGGTAAGCGGTGTCGATCGCATGTCCCGTCTCGTGGCGTAAGAGTTGCATGCACCAGGTTCTTGTGCCCCCTTCCACCTCGTACATCATTCGGTATTCAAGTTTTTTCAGCCTTGGGTGTGCGAGGTAGAAAGGTATGGCGATCCCCGGAACGCCGACAGGCGAGAACCAGTCGCTTGACAACCACACGTGAGGGCGGAAACGAATGCCTTTTCGATCCAGTTCTTCATAAAGTTGGGTGATCCTATCGGCGACCTCGCTGCCTTCGATCGTTAAGTGGAGCTCACAAAGCCGGAGGTCCAGCAGATCCTCCAGAGGCCAGCTTTCCCACTCAAACTCCCGGCGTTTCCGCCTCTTCCCGCCGGCCGTCCTCTGCTTACCTTTGGCCGCCATACGATCTACCGCCTGCCGTCCCTACCGTCCGCCATCCGACTGCTCCCCCAGCTCCTGTTATATGACCGTGCGTAATTCGTAGACACCCTTTCGACGCTGGGTGCCCGCATTAGCGGGCGCATCCCCCCCTTCCCCCGAAAGGGGCGGACGGAAGCCGAGCGGTCCGAATTCACCTGAGCCCCTACGACTTTTCTCTGAGAGGTGCCCGCCCAAAAACCTTAGGTCCCACATGGATCCTGCCCAGTACCAGCCCGCGAACGGGAAGAAGATTCTACGAATCATGCACGCTTAGATAAAGCCGGCAGGCATAGTACCGCCTGCCGGTGATACGTATGGCGGAGAGGGCGGGATTCGAACCCGCGGAGGGGGAAGTTCTCCCCCTCAATGGATTAGCAATCCACCGCTTTCAGCCACTCAGCCACCTCTCCGTAGAACCTTTTGCTTTCCAAAAAGGGTTATGGCGGAGGGAGTAGGATTCGAACCTACGGGTCTTTCGACCAGCGGTTTTCAAAACCGCCGCAATAAGCCGCTCTGCCATCCCTCCGCCGCCCGAGAATCTCCACTGTACAGCCGAAGCCCCGCCCCAGCTGCTGGACGGCCCGGCAAAGTTGCTGTGACAGACAGTAAGAATAGCCGGCGGGGCCTTTACTTTCAAGGAAGTTTCCCTGCGCTTGAGGCTCTCCCTCAGCCTGTGCTTATCCGGTCCAGGAGTCTCCTCGGCGCATAAATAGGTACACCGGCATCCAGAGCCACGCAAACGGCGTCGCTGGGCCTGCAATCAACCTCCCGTCTCTGCCCTTCCTTGGTTCGAAGCACAAGCCGCGCGTAGAAAACTCCCCCCAGGAGGTCCTCAATCACGACGCACAGAATACTGCCGCCCAGAGCCCGCACGACTTGAAAGATAAGCTCGTGGGTGAGCGGCCTGGGCGTTACCGCCTCTTCCAGGAGCTGTTTTACCGAAGCCGCTTCATAAAGCCCGACCGCGATCGGGAAGACCACTTGGCCGCCCGCTTCCCTCAGGAAAATAAATTGCTCCTCCTCCTTTGAGTTGATGACGACCTTGTCGACGAGGAGCTGAACCCAGTTGTTTTTTTGAGCTTCGGGATCCGGCACTTTGCGGTCCGTACCTCCCCGTTCAGGGTTCGGCATGCTGTTCCCTCGTTCGGCCTCCAACCCCTGAAGAGCCTGCTTATCACCCGAAGGAGTCGGCCTTCTGGGGCTTTTACTCCGAGCAAATATTCCGCACCCCAAAGGATGCCCCCTCCCGTCTCCCTCTGACAAGGGGCGATGCCTGCGTGGTGCTGCAGGTGCACGCAATTATATAGCATACTCCGTACCAAACTGATGGTCAGGCGGCTAAATTTTTTGCGCCTAAAAGAATCGTGCAACATGCATTTTCGCAGCACTCCTTCCGGCTACCACTAATTGGGCCCATCGCCGCAGTGTCCACCAAGACGCTTCGGCCATTCACGAACTTTTGGACGGACCACACCGCCGGTGTTTTTTTGACTTGATGCGAGGGCGTGCGGGCGGGAGAATCTTTCCCGGTCTTTGGGGCCGCTCTTCCTTTGATTTGTGTATTTGTCTACATCCGCGCTTTCGGCTCCACCGACCTTCGTGCAGGTAGTGGCCAGTTCTGTTTGGGCTTTAGATATGCCGACGAGGAGTCAGACGGTGTCAGTACATACCTCAGGTGGTGGATCGGATACGGCCGCCGGTATCAGGGAGGCACTCAGAGATCTAATTGAGCCGCAGCAGTACGAAACATGGTTCCGTTCGGTCGAAATTCAGGTGGTCGGGTCCGGTGTCGTGCGGGTTCTCGTACCCAATAGATTCCACCAAGCTTGGATTCAAAAATGGTACACGCCGGTGATAGAGGAAGCAGGCCGGATTGCAACCGGTAACAAGGTCCACGTGGTAATCGATGTCGATCCGAGCCTGAAGCGTACCCGTACCGGCAGAAGCAGCGAAAGCGCGCCCGCACCGGTCAAGAGGGGCGTGCTCGTGGGCCGGCCCTTGAATCCGGACTATACGTTTGAGGACTTTGTAGTGGGGCCCTCGAATCAGTTCTGCTTCGCGGCTGCGCGCGCGCTCGCGGCTCTGCCTCGGGAGCGTTTCAACCCGTTGTTCATCCACGGCAAAGCAGGACTCGGCAAGACGCACCTCCTGCAGGCACTGTGCAGGTCGCTTTTGGAACAAGGCCTGTGCGTTTGTTACATCCCCTGCGAGGAGTTCACAAACGAGTATATCGCGGCCTTGGGAAATCGCTCGCTGGATTCTTTCCGAGCGAAATACCGTTCGGTGGATGTGCTTGCGGTCGATGACGTGGATTTTCTTGCTCAGAAGGAGAAGACCCAGGACGAATTCTTCTACACGTTCAACAACCTCTATAACGAACATAAGTTGATCGTGCTGACAAGCGAGCACCCGCCTAAGGAAATAGAAAAAATAGAAGAACGCTTGCTGTCCAGATTCGGTTGGGGGCTGGTAGCGCCCCTGGAGCGCCCTACACTTGAAACCAGAGTAGCGATACTGAAACGAAAGGCGCTTGCACGAGGAGTGGAACTACCCGACAGCGTCGCCACGTATATCGCAAAGCGCGTCACAGAGAACGTGCGTGAATTGGAGGGCGCGGTCAACCGCTTGATCTATGTGGCTCAGGTGACCAACAGGCCTGTGGATACGGCTCTGGTGGAGGAAGCACTTGCCGATCTTTTCAATTGCCCCGGGCATGGCTCCATCGGGCCGAGCCTTTCGCACATAGTAAAGGTGGTGGCGGAGGCATTCGGGTTGCGGCCTGCCGACCTACAATCCCGGCGGCGGACGAAATCCATAGTCTATCCCCGCCAGGTGGCAATGTATTTGGCCCGGAAGCTTACCCGTTGCTCGCTGGAGGAGATAGGGGCGTTCTTCGGTGGGCGTGACCATACCACTGTTCTGTACGCGCTTTTGAAAGTCGAGAAGCTGGCCAAGGATCAAAACGAGGCCAGAGACCTCATAGACCGGCTCAAGCGGAAGCTTTCCCAGTAGGGTGGGGTTTACCCCGAGGGGCCTGAGCCTGATAATCGAAGAGAGCCGGTGTCCTCTGGTACCGGTGTGTGCACGTCACAAGCGGGTACCCCTATCGCCCGCAACTGTGGGGTCTGGATCTGTACATGGCCGTATTCAGAAAGATCTGCGTTGCGATTTGGCTTTCAGCTGGTCTGCTCCTTTGCCCGAGCAGTGCACAGGTGCGGACCGGTGTGTTGATTGATCTTGCCGGCGGCCGGGTGGGCGATACCGGTGGATTGAGGTTTTCTGCGTTTCCGGCGAATGGCTCCCGGGCGACTTGTATTTGTGTGTCCGGAGCCTCCGGCCTTATGCCGAGTTTGTTCAGCTCCGGAGGCGGCCTATTCGCGCGCTGGGCCGACCGACTTGAAGGCTTCGCTCCGGACGAAATGATTCCTGTGGGCTTCTCCGTCGATCAAAGCGTCACGGCCGGCCGCGGGACAAAGCTTTTTTGGCTCATCTCCGAAGCAGGCATCTTACTGCCCGCCGTGCGGTGGGAGGCTGCGGGAAATGCCGTGGCCTTGGTGCTTGAGCTCGAGGAGAAGGCCCTTTCGGAGCTTAAGGTCACCTGGAGTGCAGCGCCGGAACGCCCTGCACTTTCACTTGCTGATCTGGGTTCCCGGAGCGGGACGCCCGAGGATAACGGGCCTGTGAGCCTCCGGCCCGGAGGATCCCTTCAACTTGTTTTCCCTTACAGGGGTCAAGAGGGCCAAGCGGTTTGGTGTCATTTCAGCCCCGTGCAGCAAGGAATCGAGTTTCGGTGCGCTTCGGAAGCTGTTTTAGCCGAACGTGATGGAATTGTTCAGATCGTTGATGAGAGGATCATTTGGTCGCTGACCAATCAGCGCTCCGATCCGATCGATACAGCCGCCCTGACGGTCAGAGGGGTGGGATTGGGAGAGGTGCGTGGAACATTTTGCAGTTCTGATGACGTCGGACCCGCAGGCCGCCTGCACCAGAGCACCTGTGGATTGACTTTCGAAGACTTGGCGGGAAGTGAGTGGAAGGCGGGTTCTTCCCTGCAGGTGGGGTTTTCATTCGGGTGTATCACCGATTCGGAACGCACCTGGGTTCTTGAGCTTGAAAAGCGGATCTCTGCACCTGCGGTTTTCGTGTCTTGGGAAGAGGCGGCAAGCGCGGAAGGAGTGCTGAGTGCGTCGGTTTTTGTGCCGGAAAATTCTCCTGCCGTGTACGTTCGTCGTTTTGTCGCCGAAACAGCGGTTCCTTTCACCCTGGAAGAACTTGCAAATAAAGAACTTGCAGGCGGCCTTTCAAGTTTGGATTGGCGGGAGCTTGACGCTGAGCCTTACGCGCTTTCACCGGGTCAGGTGCTCTCTGTCGATCTGAATCTTCAGGGATCTGAAGCGTTTTACCTCCTGCGCTGCGAGACTCTGATGTCCGGTTCCGAGCCCGTGCCGCATTCTGTTGTGATAAGCCGCTACGGGCGAAGAATCGACGTTATGGGCAAGCAAGTAAGTGTCGCCGATACGGTAATACTTGGCCGTCCCGCGGATTTGACCCGTGTTACAGGAGCCGATCTTTACCTGCCTTTTTATCTGCGCGGAGTTCGGGAACTTGTTTACGGGGGGGCGGCGTGGGCTGCCGGGTGCGATAGAGATGAGAAGGGGGAGGTCGAATCGATCCTCTTGTCGCTTAGAGAGGAGGGCCGGGGAGGCGACTTGCTTGAAGGGTCGCCTGATCTGCTCGTTCGAAGTGATGGCACTTGGCCTTCGGCAGGGAAGTTTTACTTGTGGGAGGTGATCGATCGAATAGGGGTGCCGATTCCCACCTGGACGCTCCTTCCAGGCGGTGCTCTTGCTCAGGTGGGAAATCCTTCCTCCGGAGCCCGGACTTTGTGGGTGCAGCGGGAGGCAGCGCAGGGGCCGCCCGAACTGCAGATTGAAGACTTGGCCGACGCTGCAAAGGACCTCTCCTGGCGATTGCTTGACAGCAGGCCTGTTGAGCTTGCCCCCGGCGATTTTCTTGAAGCCTCCTGGGTGAAAGATTCTCCGGCGATCTTTTTCCTTCGTTGCACAACTTGGGTGGAAAACCCATCTTCAAGCGACCCTTCAGGGCGGATCCTTTCTGCGATTGCGAGGGATGCCGGGGGTGGAGAAAAGAGGAATTATTTGATTGACTTCGGAACGCTGCGCGCTTTTCTTGCAGCAGAAGGGGCGCAGCGCGCCGTTTTGCTGTTTATGGGTGTGCCGGGCGGAGCTTTCAGGCCTCTGGCGTTCGGTCCGGACGGAGAGGCTTTTCAAACCGGGATTGCAGGCGGGCCGCTTGATACAGCCTTCGTGTGGTTTGAAAGCACAGGCCTCACTCTCCCCGCCGAGTTTTCTTTTGAGCTTGAAAACAAGTGGACTCCTGAGGCTGCGGTTCTTGTCGCTTTCCGGGAATCCCGGTTTACGTTCCCCTGGTTTGCGCCGATTGCTTCGAACGGAAGCCTTTCCTTTTCCCTTCAGCTGCCTGCGTCGGCACCTGGCGGGGTCAGCGTGGAGCGCGAGGCGGCTCTTTCAGAGGAAATGCAACGTTTCAGAATCCTCGCAGCGGGAGCTACAGAGCTCGATTGGGAAGGGGTGAGCGGAGATCCAAGGGAGCTTGAGCCCGGCGGGCAATTGAGCGTTTCCGTCTCTCCCGGGCAGGACACCAATGCTGCGCTTCTTCGTTGCAGCGTGAAGGAGGAAGGAGGTGAAGCGATCGGAACGCTTGTAGGCCAAAGCCTGATTGAGGACCGGCAAGGAACGGAGGTTCCACCGGTTCGAAACTTCAAGTGTATTCGGGATCCATGTTCGGTGGTGACCCTTTCTTGGGAACCGGCGGCCGTTTACGACGCAATCGTCGTTGAGGCAAACGGAGACGTCATTGCGGTCTTACCGGGCGGAGAGACGGACTTTTCCCAAGAGGCTTCCGACAAAGAAACGCTCTACTGTGTGAGCGGCCGAATCGGCTCGTTGATCTCTTCGCCTTCATGTTGCCTTTTCAAGGCGCACTTCTGCCGCTCGGGCGCCCCTTTTGTGCGCGGGGATACGAATGAAGACGGGGAGATCGATCTGGGCGACGCTATAGCGGTCCTTTCTTACCTTTTTACATTCGGAACCGAGTTGCGATGTCTTGATGCGGCGGATACCAACAATGACGGCGAAATCGATATAGGCGATAGCATATTGATTTTGTCTTTCCTCTTCTCCGCCGGGCGGAGTCCTGCACCTCCTTTTCCTGAGTGCGGCTTTGATGAGCCCGGGGAAGTCACGCACTTAGGGTGCGAAGCTTTCGAGCCGTGCGAAGGCGGTTGAGCGGAGCGGACGGTCTAGGCCGTCCGCCCCGCTCAGCCGAAGATCCGGGCGACTACCGCTCCGGACACGCTTCGTAGACTTCGCAGGACAGCCGATCCCGCCGCGGCATGTAGGGCCCGCAATCGGGATACGGTGCCGGAGGCTGCGGCCCGCCTCCAAAAAGCATATTCAGGAGAAAGACCGCATCGGCGATATTGACCTCTCTCGTACCGTTGGCGTCGGCTGCCGCCATGCACGGAGGATCGTCTCCGCCTGCAAACAGATAGTTCAGCAGGAAAATCGCGTCGGCTATGTCGACAACGCCGTCTGCGTTCGCATCGCCTCGCACGAACTCCTTACCCGACGGAATCCTCACAAAGCCCGGAACCGTCGCGGGTTTAACCTCAATACCGTCTACGACGAAGAGAACCGAAACCGGCGGATCGCCCAGCCGGCTGCAGTAGCGGATCGGATAGAGCTCCGGTGGAGGTTCGATTATTTCGTCTTTAGCCGGAGGCGCCTGGTAGGTGATTTTCAAGAGCGTCCGGCCGCGGCCCGGTTCTATAGCTGTCGAGTCGTCTTCCGGCGGAAGCTCTTCCGCCTTGGGCACCGGTTGAACGATCGCCGCCATGGTGACACCCTCTTCGTACACGGAAACCGCCAAGAAGCCCAGATCCAGCCCGCCTACAAAGGTTCCTCCGGTTGTGGCATCCACAGGACGGATTTGAGTCGGGTCGTTGCACACACCGAAGGACCAGGCCTCGAGCGGATCCTTGTTATCGGCCACGCATACAGCGACACCGACAGGCACGTCCGCGGCGGAAACCGGACCAAAGTAAAGTACATTTTTGAGCTCTCCGCCTTCCACAAGCACGCAGCACCTGACGGCCGGGCTGCGGCGGTCTTCTACAACACCGTAGACCGCGAAGCACCAGCGTCCCGGAGTTAGATCCTCAAAGGTATGAGACGTGGCGTCGCCGGGCAGCTCGACGGCCTTCTGCTCGACTTCCACGGCTGGATTCACAACGATCACTATCTTGTCGTACTTCTGCCCGTTGGTCCAAGTGAGCTCCACGGTCCGGCCGCTTACATTGCATGCGAGGTCGCTGGGCGGTGCAGGCGTCGGCACCAGTTCCACCGTGCAGACGGACGGATCGGTGATGCTCCCGTCAAACGCAACTCCCTTGACCTCGTACTTGAGCGTTTTCTCCTCGGGCGTTCTGTCTACGTAACGTTCTGCACCGCCCGGAAGCTCGGCGATCTTTCTGCCGTTCCTGAAGATAAGAATCTGCAGGTAACCGACGGGGTTGCGCCATTTCAGCTCCACAGCGAGCCTCGCGCACTCAAGCGGAGGCGGGCAGGGAACCGGTATCACATTGCAAGTGAGATCCTGAGGAGGCGGGAACGGGCCGGGTACGAGCAGTTTGCACCACGCAGGAATGCTCTGTCGGCCTCCGAGGACACCGGCAACCCCGTAAACGTAACGGCCAGGCAGGAGCCCGCGATCGCGCCACCGCGTTGTATCGCCGGGAAGCTTTGCAACGAGAGAGCCGTTGCGGAAGACAAGGATTCTGTCATAGGCGACTTCCGGAGGGTTCTCCCAAGCCAGCAAAGCGGTGATTCCCATGAATCCAGGTTCAGGGCCGGCGGCAGGATCATCGGGATCAATGGTGCACGTGAGGCCGGTAGGCGGCGGAACCGGCAAGCCCACAAGAACCGTGCAGGTAGCGGGGGCGGTTTCAACTCCGTCCCGTATGCCGGAAACCGCATAAGTGTGTTCGCCGGCCGGAACCCCCATGTCGGTGTACTGTTCGCTTGAACCGGGGAGCTTTGCGATCTGCTCGCCGTCCCTGCGAATGATAACCGCATCGTAAGGGCTGCCGTTGCGCCACCTGAGAAGCACTACGTTGACCGGAATAGGAATCGGAATTTCTCCTTCGCGTTGGTTCGGCTCCGCTATAGGCGGCAACGGTTGCGGGCCGCCGCCAGGCAGACAAACGAGATCGCGGGGAGGCCTGAGCGGCGGAGGCGGAGCGACCGCTCGGCACAAAGCAGGCCGGCTTGCAAGGTCGCCTACACGGCCGCTTACCGCGTATACATGCTCGCCTTGAGGTATCTTTTCATCGAGGTAGCTCTCTGCATCCCCCGGTAGTGTGGCAAGAACTTCCCCGTCTCTGACAATAACAATCTCGTCGTACTCCTGAGGGTTTTCCCAAGAAAGTTTTGCTTGGCAACGCAACTGCCCGCCGTCGATAGGCACCTCGCAGAGGACTCGGCACACCAAATTCTGCGGCGGAAGAATAGGCCAAGGCGAGGGCACGACGACACTGCAGCGCGTCTTCTTACTTTCTTCGTCACTGCGTCTGCCGCTCACAGCGTAAACATGCACGCCGGCGGTGGCGGTGCGGTCGACGTAACGGGTCGAATCTCCGGGGATCACCTCAAGGAGCTCTCCGTCGCGCCAGACCGCGATCCTTTCATATCTGGCACCGTTTCGCCACCTCAGTGACACGATGCACCTAAGGGGGCAATCAGGGCACTCGGGCGCGCGTATTATTTGTCCGTCTTGAGCGATGATCGGACAAATGACGGAACAGGCGAGATCATACGGAGGTGGCAGCTCTTGAGGTCCCGGAACTACGACGACGCAACGCGTACCGCCGGTAAGGTTATCTCCCACAACACCACGTACGAGGTACTGGTGTTTTCCTGCAGGTACTGCGGCATCAAGGTAGTACCATCTTCGGCCGGGAATGCGTGCAATGGTTTCACCGTCTCGCTCGATGACTATCGAATCGTAGCGCGCATTGTTGCGCCAAATCAAAAGCACACCCCGGAAAGGAAGTTTAGGAAGATCATCGGCGGGGATTTGTCCCAGTTCGGGTAAATCGCGCCAATCCCGCACCTCAATCGGCACACAGGTCAGATCGCTTGGTCCGGGAACCGGGCCTATGGGTGGAACGGTAACGGTGCAAGGATTCGAAAGCAAGCCGTCGTGCACTTCGGGGCAAACGAGGGGAAGGATCTCGGGCATGCCGGCACCCGCCGGATCACCCGCCATGTTATCTAAAAGCCCGGCGGCAGGTTCCGGCAGGATTTCAATCGGGATTCCGGCGACTCGGTAACGATGTTCTCCCGGGGAAACGGCGATATCGACGTAACGCTCTGCGGCTCCAGGTAAAACCGCCCTGCAACGTCCGTCCCTTAAAACCACTACGGCCGCATAGGGCACGGGATTCTCCCATTGCAGGATGACGTTGCAATACCGCCGGGGATACTCAGGATCCGGCGAAACGTCGGATTTTTCTTTTGCCTGCGGTGTTTCCACCGGTTCAAGAGGCACCGGACCTATTTGACAGACCACATCGCATGTGAGGTTTTGAGGCGGCGGGTACGGACGGGGTACAATCACGGTGCACTCCAGGAGAAGCACGACGGGGTCCCCCATTTGCGCTGAAACTGCGTACCGGTGCTTCCCCGGAGGGACTACTCTGTCTACGTAAGAGGTG
>CAZGYL010000023.1:0-17656 GCA_964529985.1 uncultured Planctomycetia bacterium
CTTCGCCCTACTGTCTGTTCTCCTTCCGGCTTGTGCTTTAACTTCCCCCTGGCCCAGGCATGTGATCGATGACACTTCCCGAGGGGCGGACGGCGTTCGACTTGCGGATATAAACGGCGACGGCAGATTGGACATTGCAACGGGTTGGGAAGAAGGGGGAGTGATTCGGGTTTACATTCAGCCCCCGCAGGGAAAAGTCAGGCGCCCCTGGCCGCGGGTAACGGTCGGGCGCGTGGGCTCACCTGAAGATGCATGTTTTTTCGATGTCAACGGTGACGGGGTACTCGATGTCATAAGCTGCTGTGAAGGCTCAACAAGAACGGTTTTCTTCCACAAAGCACCCCGCGATCGAGCCCGATTGCTCGATCCTTCAGCCTGGGAAACCAAGCCTTTCCCTGCAACCGCCGGCCGAGCCATGTGGATGTTCGCCTTGCCGCTTCAAGTCGACGGCCGGAACGGGCTTGATCTTGTAATAGGTGCAAAAGGCAGAGGGGCAAGCATCTCGTACCTGGCTGCTCCAAGGCGCAGGGCGGATCTTTCCGCCTGGAAGTCCCGCCGTCTCAGTAATGCAGGCTGGATCATGTCGCTTGAGGCCTCTGATGTCGACGGCGACGGAGATACGGATATCATTCTTTCCGACAGAAAGGGACGTGAGCGCGGAGTCTTTTGGCTTGAAAACCCCGGGGGAGGAGCAACGACTCCGGCCGCCCTTTGGGCCCGCCACCCTATAGGAGCCGTCGGCCGGGAGGTTATGTTTCTCTGGGTCTCCAAGACCCGGGAGGGAAGAGTTTCTTGCCTGCTTGCCACATACAAGCCTTACGGCATTGTAAGGTTGACACCGCTTTCTTCGGTCCGCCGCCTCTGGGAAGCAACGCCTGTTTGCTACGATCCGCAGGGCCATACCGGCACGGTGAAAGCCGTATGCGAGGCGGATTTCAACGGCGACGGCCGGAAAGAGATCGCCGTAACATGCGAACAGGCTAAAGGCCGCCGTTCCGGCGTCTTTCTGCTTGAGCGCAGGAGCCGCACGGGAAGTTGGGCCATCCGCGATGTGAGCGGCCCTCGCGGTATCAAGTACGATCTTGTGGTCCCCATAGATCTTGACGGTGATGGGGACAAAGACATTCTTACTTGCGAAGAGCGGCAGCTTAACGCCGTTGTTTGGTACGAGAATCCCTCCAAGTGATCCTTTGCCCCGGCTTTGCCCGCCCGAAGGCTTGATTGAGGAGTCTTCTGCAGGCATACTGCTTTATGGCTGGTTTCCCCCGAGCGTCGTAAGTTTTCCGAGCAAACATACAGCAGTTGTTCCCGCGGGCCGAAAGGGGGACTTATGAGACAAAAAAACGTCCGCCGCTTCCTGCAGCTCTTCTCCGTGGTTGTTCTTTGGTTCTCTGTGGGAGATCTCAAAGCGCAGGCCGCTCGAGGCGCGGCGCCCTGGCGTGCTGCAGCTGCATTCAGCGTAATCACACCGAGCCGGCCGATGTGGATGGCCGGCTACGCGGCACGCAAGAGACCTTCCCGAGGAAAGGTGCAAGATCTTTTTGCAAAGGCGCTTGTGCTTGAAGACCGGGAAGGGAACCGGGTTGCGATCTGCACGCTTGATCTGATCGGGTTTTCCCGGGAGTTCCGGGGGAAAGTCGCACGGCAACTCCAGGAGCGCTACGGCATTGCGCCGCAGAATTTTCTCCTGAGCGCTTCACACACACATTGCGGGCCTGAGCTCAGGACATCCAAAGCCGCGCTCGGCCAATGGTCTGAAAAACGGCTGCGGCAGACGCTTGCGTACCGCGCTTGGCTTAGGGAGAAAATATGTGAAACGGTGGGCAAGGCTCTGCGGAACCTGGAGCCTGTGCGCCTGCGCTACACACATGCGCGTGCCGGTTTCGCGATGAACAGGCGCCTTAAGACGGAACGCGGTTTTATCATAGCCCCGAATCCCGACGGTCCGGTTGATCACGACGTTCCTGTATTGAGAGTGGATACGCCCGAAGGGAATCTGAAAGCGGTTCTTTTTTCTTATGCCTGCCACAACACAACGTTGAGCTTCTATAAATTCTGCGGTGATTACGCGGGCTACGCCCAGCAGTATGTGCAGGAAGCACACCCCGAGGCTGTTGCACTTTTTATGAGCGGTTGCGCCGGGGACCAGAATCCGTATCCTCGAAGAAAACTCCGACTTGCAAAACAACACGGCAGATCGCTTGCAAATGCGGTGGAGGCGGCCTTACTTGCACCCGGAAGGGAAGTCCGCGGGCCGTTGCGTACCGTGCTTAAGCAGTTTGAGATTCCTTTCGGTCCTCCTCCTTCAAAGGAGGAGCTGACGGAGCAGCTTTCTTCTCAAAACCCTTATCAGCGCAAGAGGGCCTCAGTGCTTCTTGAGGAGCTTGAGCGCAAGGGGCGCCTTGCCGAGAGCTACCCGTATCTCGTACAGGCAATGCAGTTCGGTAAGGATCTGACGCTTCTTGCCCTTGCAGGCGAGGTGGTAGTAGAATACTCGCTTGCTCTCAAAACCGAGTTCAGCGGCGCTCCTCTTTGGGTTGTAGCCTACACAAATGATGTATTCGGTTACGTTCCCACTGCAAAACAGCTTGAGGAAGGAGGCTACGAGCCCATCTTTTCGCTTGTTTATTACAGTACTCTTCCTGCTCCCTTCGCACCCTCGGTTGAGAAACGCATTCTCAGTGAGACAACGAAACTTGTGCGGGAGTTGCGTTCAGGTGTGCGGTCCCACGCAAGCAGCGCGGAAAAATCCTCTGGGAGGTGACCTATGAAAAGTCCAAAGAAGAACAACGATTGCTCTTTGACGCGCAGGGGTTTTCTTCTCGGAACGGCGGGAGGAATTGCAGCGGGGGCCGGCGTGCAAGCTGCGGGCGGTGCCTCGCGCGGATCACGCCAGCGTCTTGCACTTTTCGGAGGCCGTCCTGCAGTTACTGTACCGGCGGACAAGCACGATAAGGCCTGCAGGTGGCCTCTTTTCGGGCCGGAGGAAGAGAGGGCCGTACTCCAAGTCGTGCGGCATCCGACCTACGGGCCTATAGATGCGTTTGAGCGCGACTGGAAGAACTATTGCGGCGCTCCGTTTGTCAAAGCTCATTACAACGGCACAAGCGCATTGACTTCCATGTTCTTCGCTTTGGATCTTCCGCCCGGAAGCGAAATCATGGTGCCGAGTTACACCTTCTTTGCAACGATTCTCCCAATGCGGTTTTTCGGCTTCGTTCCTGTATTTGTGGATATTGATCCGCATACGTTGAATTTCGATCTCCAGGACGCCAAGAAGCGGCTTACAAAGCGCACCAAGGCTCTTCTTCCCGTTCACTGGCTGGGGCTGCCATGTGATATGGATGCGATCTGTGATTTCGCCCGCGAAAAAGGCCTGATAGTGCTTGAAGATGCAGCCCATGCACACGGCGCGAAACTTAAAGGCAAGCGAATGGGGCTTTGGAGCAGAATGTCCATCTTCAGCTTTCAGAACTCAAAGCCGCTTCCTACGATCGAAGGCGGTATGGGAATGTACCAGACGCGCGAAGATTACGAACGTGCAACCACGTTCGGGCATTACCGCTTCCCGCCGCGCTTTCCCGCCGGGAGCCGTTACCGCCGCTACCAGGGAACGGGCCTGGGGCTTAAGCTCCGCATGCACCCGATTGCAGCTGCGATAGGACGCGCCCAACTGCGGACGCTCGATAAGCGCAACGCGTTGATAAAGGCACAGGTCAGGCGGCTTAACGACCAAATTACAACGCTCCCCGGCTTATCCGAACAAAGGTGCCGCTCCGATGCCGACCGCGTGTACTATGCATACAACATGCTCTTTCTGGACGAGAAAAAGGCCGGCATGTCCCGCAAGGCGGTGGTTAAAGCCCTGCGGGCCGAAGGCGTACGTACAAGCGAATACAGCTATCTGCTCCAGCACAAATGTGCTGTTTACAGGGAAACGGAGTGGTGGCATCACAAGCCCGAGATACCGCACCTTCCAGGTTCTGAAGAGGCAAACAAGATAGCCATCAACTTGCCGCTTTTCACGTCAGAAGCTCCTGAGCTCGTTGAGCAGTATGCGGAAGCGTTCAAGAAGGTCTGGGCACACCGCAACGAACTTGCAAGTATCTGAAGCACTGGAACAAGAGAGACACTGAAAGGGTGGAAAAGTGATGGCCCTGAGATTCTCGCACCGTGTAAGAACCGTTGGGATCGCGCTTTCAGCAGGCCTGTTGCTTTGCTTGTCGGCTCGGGCGGGGGCGGCAATCAAGAGCCACTCCGCTGCAAAGAGGCTGATTGCAAGAACGTACGATTCAGGCTTCCCTGAAGCCCACGACACCTACAACGGAATGGGTACGGCGAGCGACGGTAAGATTTATTACGTTCTTTCTTCGCCGTCGATCGATGTCGGAGCCCAACTTTACTGTTACGACCCGCGGACGGATAAGATCAGGCACTTGGGAGACCTTACCGAGGCCTGCGGGGAGAAAGGCCTTAAGGCTATTCCCCAGGGGAAGATGCATGTAAACCTGGTTGAGTACAAGGGCAAGCTGTACTTCGCAACGCACGTAGGGTACTACAGCATTGTAAAAGGCAGGGAGTGCATGGGGATTCCTCCCAAGGGATACAAGCCCTACCCGGGAGGACACTTCCTTTGCTACGATCTGGTGCGCGGGACCTTTCAGGATTTGGCCAAGGATCCCCAAGGCGAAGGGATTCTGGCAATGGCTATGGACACGGTGCGGGGACGCCTGTTCGGGCTTACGTGGCCTACCGGCAGACTTCTCCGGTATGATCTTGCCTCAGGGAAGCTTAAGGACCTGGGCCGCACGTCGCGCATGGGCGAGAAAGGCTGGGGGGATGAGTATCGAACGCTTTGCCGCGCTTTGGTTGTGGATCCCCACACAGGATACCTGTACTACACGATAGCAGACGGCTACATATTCCGCTACATACCGGATCGGGATGTGATCGAACGGATTCAGGGCGATGACCTCAAGAAGGACTACTTCGGCTGTTGGGATCCCAACTCACCGGGCCACATGGGCTACAACTGGCGGCAGGCTTTTTGGAGAGAACGCGACAGGATGATCTACGCCGTACACGGCAACTCCGGATATCTCTTCCGCTTCGACCCGCGCAGGGAACGCGTTGAACTCCTTGAGCGCATTACCTCGCGGCCTTCGAAACGCTGCGGCATGTATGATCAATTCAGCTACGGCTACTTGGGATTCGCCCTCGGGCCCGACGGCAGGACGATTCACTATCTGACCGGAGGCCCGATCTTCATCAAGGGAAAGCGGGTGGCCGGCAAAGAGAAGACCGCAATGGGCGAATCAAAAGGCATTGAGAACCTTCACCTTATAACATTTGATATTCCCACAGAGACATACCGTGACCACGGCCCCATTTTCCTTGACAACGGTGACAGACCCGCCTACGTCAATTCCATTGCCATTGGAAAGGACGGCACCGTCTATACGCTTTCCCGGATGAGGCGGAAGGGCGCAATCCGTACAGATCTCATAAGCATCCCGGGGCCTTTCCGGAGCCGCTGAATTCACGCAGCCCGCTCCCCGGGTCCGGCCGCCGGAAACTCTTACTTGACAAAGAGCCCCCTTTGTTTTATAATGTCGATCGACATAGTAGACTTGTCTCCTGCACGGATCCGTTCCCTGCGGAGACCAAGTTGCGGACCTGCAGCTTTCAGGGGGAGCTCGATGAGCACTGCACAAAGCGGCGTTGATCTTCCAGCAGACCTTGCCCTCAGGCGGTTTGAGGACATACGGGAGCTGATCGGAAACGAAGCGAACCCGACACCGCTTGTGCGCCTGCGAAAAGTGATTCGTTCGCCTTCCTTCCCTGTGTACGTAAAGCTTGAGTGGTTCAATCCTTTCGGCTCTGTAAAGGATCGCCCCGCAGTCTACATGCTTCAGGCTCTGCTTCACTCGGGAGCACTTCAGGGCAAAGACCTCGTGGAACCCACCTCGGGAAACACCGGGATTGCTCTGGCGGCGCTCGCCGCCCTTGCAGGGAAAAAGCTCCTTGTCACCGTGCCTGAAGGCGTTCCCGAGGAAAAGAAAATCCTGCTTCGAATGCTCGGCGCACAAGTTTGGGCCACGCCGGATGACCTCTGCCCGGTGGACCATCCCAAAGACGGCGCTATCGCACTTGCCCACTCCTTTGTTAAAGGCCGGGAAGGTGCAAAATACGTAATGCCCAACCAGTACGAAAACAAGGAGAACGTCCGCGCCCACTATGAGACGACAGGCCCTGAAATTTGGCGACAAACAGAGGGCAGGGTACGTTACTTCTTCGCAGGCCTGGGTACATGCGGAACCCTTACCGGCGTCGGCCGATATCTAAAGGAGCAGAATCCGCAGGTGCAGATCATCGCCATCGAGCCTCAAAAGGGCCACCGGATCCCCGGGCTTAAAAACCTGGAGGAATCAAAGCGTCCGGCGATTCTGGACCGAGAGGTCATAGATAAAGTAATCCGGGTCAACGATGAGCCGGCCTACAGCATGACCAAACGTCTCTTCCGCGAGGAAGGCCTCATTGTGGGGCCCTCAACCGGCGCGATCGTTCATGCTGCTTCCCTTCTGGCACCCGAGGCTGAAGGCTTGGCCGTGTGTATTTCTCCTGACAGTGGATTCAAGTACACGACATTCTTCGCGGAACTGCTCGGGAAAGAGGGACTGCCCGAAGTCTGAATCTGATTTCCAAACCGCTGTCCCAGGAGGCCTTCATATGGAAACCGCATACAAGTCATCGCAAAACCTTAAAGGAGATTTGGAGCGCTTCCGCCAGCAGGTGGAACGCTTCAAGAACGGCGCGATTTCAGCAGCTCAGTGGCGCGCTTTTCGAGTGCCCCAAGGCGTCTACGAACAGAAAACCGACGGCACGCATATGCTCAGGGTGCGGTTTCCAGGGGGCGTAGTGCAGCCTTCCCACCTCTGCACACTTGCGCACGTAAGCCGGACTTACGGAAACGGGGTGCTTCACATCACCTCGCGACAGGACATACAAATTCATGCGGTAAAGCTCGATGACCTCCACCCGGCCCTCGTGGCTCTGGCGGAAGGGGGGCTTTCCACTAAAGGCGAAGGTGGAAACACCGTCCGTAACATCACCGCGTGCCCTTTTGCAGGCGTGTGCTCTGATGAAATTTTCGACGTAACGCCTTACACTTCCGTCCTTACCGAATTCCTTCTACAAGACCCGATTTCCTTCCGGCTGCCGCGCAAGTACAAGATAGCATTCAGCGGTTGCCGGAAAGATTGCGCAGGGTGCACTGTAAACGACCTCGGCTTTCTTGCGCAGCGCCGTAACGGCGGGATCGGTTTTGCTGTTTATGCGGGCGGTGGTATGGGAGCGCGCAGCCGAACCGCGGACTTGCTTGAGCCCTTTGTTACGCCCGACAAAGTGCCTGCGATCGCAGAAGCCGTAAAACGGGTCTTTGACAAATACGGAAACCGGCGCGATAAGCACAAAGCGCGCCTGCGCTTTCTTGTGGAAGAAATCGGATTCGGCAAGTTCAAGGAGCTCTACCAACAGGAACTCAAAGCGCTCCACCGTGAAGCTCTGCCGCAGCTTGAGCCCTCAGAGCCCCAGCAGAGGACCACACCGGTTCCCCGGGAACCGGGTCCTGCTGCAGCAGGCTTCAAGAGGTGGCGCCGCCTTAACGTGCAGCCTCAGAAGCAGCAGGGATTCAACCTCGTCCACATTCCGCTTTTGCTCGGTGATCTTCCGGCTGATAAATGCGTCCAGCTTGCTTCCATTGCAGCCCGCTTCGGCCCCGGGGCTCTGCGCACGACGCAGCAGCAAAATCTTCTCTTACGCTGGGTGCACGACAACGAACTTCCCCAGCTTCATGCGCAGCTCCAGCAGCTCGGTCTCGGAGATCCCCTGCCGCCCGTTCTGCGTAATTTGGTTGTTTGTGCCGGAGCTTCGACCTGCAGGCTTGGAATCTGCCTTTCCCGCGGGCTTGCCCAAGCGATCGTCAAAGAAGCGGAATCCTTCCAAGGGGATTTGGAAGCTTTGGGGCCCCTGCGGATCCACATAAGCGGCTGCCCCAATGCATGCGGGCGACACCCTCTGGCCGATATAGGGCTTTTCGGCGCCGCCCGCAGGTGCAACGGCCGTCTCGTTCCGCACTACATAATTCAGGTGGGAGGCTCGGCGGGAGGGCCGAACTGCAGACCGGCCCACGGGGATTCCGCGGTCCCCGCCCGTGATGTCCCCGCGCTTGTGTGGAGATTCCTGCAGGAGTTCCACAATTCACCCCACAGGCCCGACTTCTCGGCTTTTATGCGCAACGGCGGGCAGGCCCTTTTAAGCGGACTTTGCAGGGAATTCGCCGATATACCGGCAATTGAAGAAGACAGGAGCTTTTACTGCGACTGGGGAAGCAAGGAGCTTTTCTCACTTGCAGGCCGAGGGCCCGGGGAGTGCGGAGCGGGGCTTTTCGATCTTATAGAGGTTGACCTTGCAAGCGCCAAGGAAGCGCTTCAAAACGGGCGGCTTCTTAACGCTGTCACATTGGGTGCAAGATCGCTGCTTGTAACGCGCGGCCAAGAGGCTCAAAGCGAGCTCGAAGGGCTTGAGCTCTTCAAGAAGTTTTTCATAGACTCAGGGCTTGTCCCAAGTAGTCTTGAAACGCTCATCGAAAAAGCCCGGGACCACATCAAAGAGGACTTACCGCCCGCAGGCTTCAACCCACTGGAAGCGGACGTCGAGCTCCTGGTTGATTCTGTAAGCACTCTGTACGAAAACATGGATTCCTCACTGAGGTTCCGGCCGCTTGAAGGGGTGGAAGAGGAAAAGCCTGCCGGTGCGGAATCCCCCTCAGCCGACTTACAAGAACTTAAACCCGACAGGGAAGAGGATTTCCGCGGCGTTGCGTGCCCGCTCAATTACGTAAAGACCAAGCTGGTCTTGGAGGCGATGAATCCCGGTGAGATCTTGAGTATTCTTGTCGACGAGCCGGGCAAGCGCAACGTTCCTGAGAGCCTGAGCAAGGACGGACACCAAGTGCTTAGCGAGATCAGGGAAGGGGAAACCTGGCGGATTCTGATACGCAGAAAAGCCACATGAGCCCTGTGGTACGCCAGGCTATTTCGACCGCACAAGCTCGACCTTCGTGCGCTGCGTACTTCGATCGGTTGCACGCACAACAAGCTTATCGGTGATCTTGGTGCCGTCCACCTCAAGCACAGAACCCGACCGCATGAGAATCGACCAGATCTCGCCCGTCGGAAACGTCAGGATTTTACCTCCTGGCACCGAGCGGCATACCGGTACCGGACCATAAGGATCGGGCGTACGCCTGTTTTCCAGGCTTATGAACGTGACAAGATCGTAGTGCCTTTTCCTTTCGGCGCTTTCAGCCTTAAGGTGCCATTCCTTGACCGCTACCGGGGGAGGCGGCTGGAGATCCACTGTGTCTGAGAGGCCCACCGCCGGCGGTTCGTCCCAAAAGAACTTCAACACACACGCCGTTTCCCCTTGGGCGACCTCATATGTGTCGGCACCCCATTGCTCCGTTCTGTGGAAAGGACTGGGTGCATGCAGGTGAAAGGTAACCTGCCGCGGCGAAGTCAACTGCACTTCATCCCATATAACAACAGCCCGTCCTTTGATAAGCAGAATGTGCCTTGTGAAGCGGTGTACGAGATCCTTCTTGTAAGCCTGAGCAGCTTCACCCCGGACGTATGCAACGCGGTCTGTGTCTGCAAAGTCCACGATCGTGCCTTTGGCGTTCCAGTCATGTTCCCTTTGGCCCACGCCTTCGAAGGTGAGGGAATTGACGGATTCAGTGCGCCATAGCCACCCGCGGCGGAATCGAAGCCCCCGGTAGCCGCCGGAACCGCTCCGTACGAGGAAGCGTTTGCCGAAGCCGTAAACGAGGAAGGAATTCTGGCTTTCGTATCCCCGGCCGGCCGATCCAAAGGGACTTGCCTTGAAGATCACAGCTACGTTGCGTTTTGCAGAAAGCAAAGTGCTGTTCAAAACAGCTATGCCGACCTCCCGGAATAGACGGCTTGTGGGCAGATCCGTAGGTTCCTTGCCCGCCGGTGGTGCAGGAAGCCCCATGAGAATCTCTCGCATGGGATCGATCCACAATCCCGCTCCACGGGCGTCAACGTACCACTGCCAGTAGGGATTCCCCGTAACCCGTGCAAGCACCGCCATTGCAGGTACCATGTCGCGCGAGATGAGGTTTTCGCAGTTCTCACCGAAACCGCCGCCTTCCGTTCCCGGCACCTGCACGTAGAAGGGGAAAAACCCCGTCGTCCTTACAAAGGGTTTCTTGAAAGGATCGATATCGCAAGCGCTGCGCAGTATCGCTGCAAAATCAACGAATCTTTCCATTTCCTCCCGCCAGGCCGCAAGTCCTTCATGCCACCCGCCGTCGCGACCGGACCACACCGGATAACAGGTGTAAAGGACGTGAAGTGCGAAATGCAGCCACTTCTGTGCGGCCGGGAACTCGCGGAAGAATGCAAGCCCAAGTTCGCCCAGCGCGAACCAAGCGCGGCCGGCAAGTTCCCGATAAGGCCGCCAAAGGTGCTGCGGGCAGAGGTGAAGGTACATCTCGCGGCCGCGCAGTTGGGCCACCTTTTCGCAAAGCTGGCGCTCCTGCTCGCTCAACGCGTCGTAGAGAAAAGTGTAAGACCTCGCAAAGAGCGACGCGTAGGCAACGGCGGCTTCGTCGTTGTAGCGGTATCCGGTGCTTCCGTAAGGCTGCCAGGAGGCTGCAGCAAGAAGCAGCCGCTTCCCTTCGGCGATATACCTTTCGTCGCGGCCCAACATTCCCACAACGCCGAGTGTAAACGCTCCGCCCAGCACCCTGACCGTGCGGTCCTTGTTGGCCTTGCGCATCGCCTGCCATGTGGGATCAAAAAAGCGCACCCCTTTGGGATAGGGCGGTGGTTCCTCTACAGGCGGCGGGTCGAGAACCAACTCTTCTGCACGCCGCACAAGCGCTTCCCACGCGCTTCTTCCTTCTCCTGCGATGCAAGCCCGCGCCCGCTCCACGGTTTCAGGTCGCACGAAGAGCCGCGGGTGCTCGCCGGGAACCGAGCGGAATATCTCCAAGCTGCCCGGCAGCGGAAGCTTCAACGCGTCCGGGGATATGCTGAAGGACCTCACGGTGCTCCAGCCCGACCAAACCCCGTTGAGCCTGCAACGAAAACGCCAATAGAGCTTCCCGGCAGGCAGTGTGCGGGAAGGACACAGGCAGGGAAGCTGATTCTGCGCCCGGTAAACGATTTTGCCGAATGAGCGATCCCGGGCCACCACGAACTCGTAGCGATCGACTCCGGGCTGCAGTCGAACCACGAAGCCGGGGGGATTGACCTTACATACCTCCCCCGCGCTGGGGTGAAAACCCCATTCTCCCGGCCCAGGCGCGCGCTCATCAGGTCGAACCGGGCCGGGGAAGGCCAGGATCACCAAAAAATAAAATACAGTCATTCAGAAAGCCTCTATACCGGGATTCCGTCCGGGCCCCAGCGAAACCACGCTCTGGGGTGGGGTACCGTGCCGTAAGCACCGTCTCTTTACAGCTATCCTCCTATGTCTAAAATGAAGTAGCGCCGGCATCAAGGATCGGCGCAACAAGGCCGCGCCGGGGAAAGAAAAACCGAAGCGGCGAAGCGTGCTTTATTTGTTACCGGACGGTGAACCGATGACTTCTTTCAATTTCCCGCCTTTCAGGAGCATTTTTACTGAATCTCGTGCCACTGCACTCGAACGCCTCGGTTCGGTGGGCACGGGACTTGTTTTTCTGCTTCTCCTCTTACCGGCCTGCTCTGAAAGCCCGCAACGCCTTCGAGACGACAGAGGAAAGCTCATTATACCTTCATGGTACAAACTTCACTTTGTTCTCCATTATCCGGACGGAAGAAGGTACGAGGGATCCTGCAGATTACCACCGGGGTACGACAAGCTTGTTGAGTTTGACATCCGCCAGGCAAGAGCGTATGTCAAACCCGGTAAAATCGTACGATCGGTACGGGAAATCCACGGGCCCCGTGCTTACCAGTTTGTGCCCGAAGGGCACGGCACAATGATCTATCCCGACGGAACGCGCAGGACCGGATTTTGGCGCGCAGGTGCTTTCGTGGGGCCTGTGCGCAAAGGCGAGTCCAAACCGGCGCCTGCAGCCTACAGCGCACCCAAACCTGAGAAAGGCACGCAGAAGCGCAGTCCGTAGGGCCTCCTCCGCCCTTTCACTTGTTTCCCAAAGCCTTATCAAGCGCTTGGCTTACCTTTGTCAGGGCGCGAAGATGCCGAAATTTTACTTTCCTCTCGGGTAACCCCACAACGGCGGCCGCCTCACGGTTGGAAAGCTGCTCCAGGTGCCTGAGAATCAAGATCTCGCGATCGATTTCGTGCAACCTGAGTATGACCGCACTTACAGCAGCAACGGCTTCTTCAGAAACACTCTGCTGAACCGGTCCTCCGGCCCCGAAAAGAAGCTGCGATACAAGGTACGGCACGGTACGCGGGGAAAGCGGCGGAAAGCGCCGGGGTACTTCCCTCGGCGAGCGGACGCGGTTCTTGCCGTTACGCCCCGCCTGAGAGACCTCAAGCTCCTTGAGAGCAAGCTGGCGCAACCACGGATAAAGCGGCAGAGGGCGGTCCTTCAGATAGTCCGCCAAACGTCGCGCCGCCTCCTGTAGGGCTTCTTCAACAACCTCGTTGACCCTGATCTCGTCACTGCACAGCCTAAGCGACAGTGCATACGCAAGGCGCGGGCGGTACGGCCCTAAGAGCCGCTCGCAGGCCTCTCGGTCCCCGGCTATGGCCCGCCTGACGAGCTCTTTACGCTCTTTCTGCGCTTCATCTTCAGGACCGCCGCAGTCCGGGCTCAGGTGGTCTTGCATAAGATCGCCCTCAGCGAGGATCAGATCGATTCGGCCGGCCCTCAACGCCGTTCGGGGCAATCGACCGTAGGGCCATTGTAGGGCACCCGGCAGTGGGTGCAATCAATGAAATCAGCGAAGAAGAAAAAGAACGAGGGCCGAAGGCCCAAAAGGAGGAAGTTCCATAGGTCTTCTGGGTTGTGGTATCATCGGAAGCCCGTGCCCGGTGCTGCGGGCGCCGGGCTCAGGCCTGTTTACCGAAAGGAACGCCATGAGAGCGCTGGTAAGGGACGTCGTAGGAATTGTAGTTCTTGCTCTCGGAGTCGGTACGGTTTACATAGCAGCCACGGGCAAACTGGAATTCTGGGTCAGACCCGAGAGGTATCCAGAAGCTCTGGTGTGCGGGCCCGCAGCAAATGAACGCAACCTAACAGAGGGCAAAGCCTCCCCCGCTGCCGGGGGCCGGGCCCAAACGCCCGGTTCTCCCGAAACAAAAACCCCCTCGGGCAAAGATTCCGCTACGCCTGGCGGGCAATCCGAGGGGACCGCTTCCCGGACCGACCTTGCTGAACCGAAAGCCTCTGAGACCGCCGAAGGCCCTCTGTCCAAAGTCCGCATGATCGACTTTAAGGAAGTTGTGCAGGCCTGGCGCGACGGTCTCCTATTCATTGACGCGCGTTCCAGGGAAGCCTACAGAGAAGGCCATATTCCGGGTGCCATATCCATTCCCGCCTGGGAGCCCGGGCTCGAGGAGAAGATTCAAAGGCTCGCTGAGCAGGGCGCAGCAGGGGAGCCGGTGATCGTTTACTGCAACCAGGCCAGGGAATGCGAGGATTCCAAGATCGTGGCCTCAAACCTGGTCCAGTTCGGATTCGCTGATGTGAGCGTCTATGAGGGCGGGGTAGGCCAGTGGGCCGTTGAAAAGAAAATGCCGCTCGTAAAGGGGGAGAACCCCGGGCCCAGAGGGCACCAGTACCAAGGGGACGGACCTCAAGACCAGGAAGGAGAAAAGCAGGAATGAGAAAGCTCTTTCACTCAGCTCTTTTCATTCCGGTGTCGGTAGGACTGGGCGCACTTCTGCTTTATGCCAGCTATCACAAGATCACCGATCCTCCTGATTTCGCCAAGCTTATTTACCAGTACAAGCTGGTTCCACCGCAGCTCATAAACCTGTTGGCCATATACCTCCCTTGGGTCGAGGTGCTTGCCGGCTGCGCTCTTATAACCGGGATAGGCAGGCGCGGAGGCGCATTCCTCGCTTCGGTGCTGTTTGTGGTTTTCATTGCCGCTCTTTCTTACAACCTCTACAGAGGTTGTCCCACGCTCTGTGGTTGCTTCGACACCTACAGGGAAGGGCAGCACCTGACTGATGCAGAGAAATTCGCAAAAATGCGCCTTTCGATCCTAAGAGACATAGGACTGCTTGTCGTCTCGACTTACGTCTTTGCGGGGACTTTCATTAGAAAGCGCTGACACCTTTCCACCGCCGCTTGTTCCCGCCCCTTGCGGCAGGTACGATGATAAGCGAAACCACAACCCATAAAGGAAGCAGTGCACCTTTCGGCGGCTCCGATCGCCTTCACAAACTTCTGAGGTGTCCCAATGTTGCGCAGGTTTCAGTCCGCCCTTTGCCTTCTTGCACTTTGGGCACCTTTCTGTGGCGCTGAAGCGGCAGACCGCGCCGACGACGACTATGCTGTCGCACTCTGGCTTTACGCCACGCAACGCTACGACCTTGCTGCGGATGAATTCGCTGACTTCGCCAAACACTATCCCTCTCACCCGAAGGCCGAAGAAGCCTTGCTTATGCAGGGGCGGGCCTTGGTCAAGCTGGGCAAATTTGAAGAGGCTTCAGCCGTCCTTAAACGGCTTTACGATAAACCGGCACGCGCGGATCTTCTTCCCGAGATCCTTTTTGAACTCGCCCGTGCAGAGGAAAACTCAGGGAACAGAACCCGGGCTCTGAAACTTTATGCTGATTTCTCAAAGCAATTCCCGCAGCATCACCTAAAGCCTTGGGCTCTGGAACACCGGGCTGTTCTTCTTATGAACCTTGAGCGCTACCGCGAGGCGGCGGGGCTGCTCGAACCATTCGTAAGAACATTCCTCACAGGCCCTGAGGCTGAAAAGCGCGTCTCTGAAATGCAGAAAAGGCTTAGGAAACAAGATCCTTCGCTTCCCGCCGCCTTTAGGGAGCTTCTGGAACGCTCCTGGGTCAACCTCGGACTCGCCCTCCTCGGACAAGGTGAACTGAAAGCGGCGGCACAGGCTTTTACCTCCTTCTTGAAGCGCTTTCAGGGAAGCAAATTCGCAGGAGCCGCAAAGTTCGGCCTTGCAGAAGCGAAGTACCTGGAAGGCAACTTCCAGGAGGCATCGGAACTTTACAAAGGCTTGCTCGGAGCCACAGGGGACAAAGCCCCTGATGCCGCCTTTAGATATGCGCTTTGCCTGTACCGCATGAAGGATTACCGCCGGGCCGCTGAAGCGTTTCGTACCTGCGCGGGCCGCTACCCGAAAAGCCCCACAAGCTCAAAAGCCCTGCGCTACGCAGGGCTTTGCCTTTACCTTGCAGGAAACTGGCAGGGTGCTCTGGAAGAACTCACCCGTTGCGTGCGCAGGGATCCTCGCGATACCGAAGCACTTTATTGGCTCGGCATGGCGCACTTGAAGCGAAAGAATCCGATCGCTGCTCTTGTGGCATTCGAGAAGATTCTTCTCCAAGATCCTCAATCGCCCAGAGCGGCGGATGCCCTGCTTGCCATGGGCCAGGCATACCAAGCTGAGCAAAGCGGCCTGAAAGCCGCTGAAGCATTCAGCAAGTTCGCAAAGCAGCACCCAGACAACCCCCAGGCTCCGGCCGCGCTCTACCAGGCCGCTGTGATCCTCTACCGGGAGAAGCAATACGACAGGACACGCGAACTGGTACAACAATGCTTGAAACGCTACCCGGGCAGCTCTATTGCTCCGCGCTGTGAATTTCTGGCCGGCGAGCTGGCATTCCTCTCGCAGGATTACTCAGCGGCCCGACGGCATTTTGAAGCTTTCGCAAAGGCATACCCGGCTGATCCGGATGCCCCTAAAGCTTCTTTGCGCTTGGCTTGGATCGCGCACAAGGAGGGCAAGTACGAGCAGGGCGCCCGCTTCGCGCTCGAGGCACTGAAGCTGCCTGAAACGGCTGCTCCAGCCCGCTATCTGCTCGGACTTTGCCGTTTTGCTCAAGAGCGCTGGGAAGAGGCGGCTGAAAGCCTCTTGCAGTACGCGCATTCCAAAGGAGAAGCCCCTTACCGCTTTGAAGCTCTTCTTAAGGCAGCTGTGGCACTGCGCCACACCGGCAAGATCTCCGAGGCCGCGCAGATCCTCGATACGCTGCTTAAGCAAAAGCCCCAAACATCGCTTCTGCCCGAAATCCTCTATGAGAGAGCGGAGCTCGCGCGGTCCGAAGGCCGGCTTGATGAAGCGGAAAAGCGTTGCAGGGAGTTCTTGCAACGTTTCAAGAACCACCGCCTTGTACCTTTCGTACTTTATACCTTGGGACTTGTTCAATTCCGGCGCAGAGAATTCGAAGCCGGAGCTCAAACCTTTCACACGATAATTACGGACCACCCCGAGTCAAAAGCCGCCCTGCAAGCCGTTTATCAGGAAGCTGTGTGTTTGGAAAAGGCGGGGCGCACAGAGGAAGCCCTCAGGGGTTTTGAAAAATTTCTTTCGGCCGCAGGTGACGGCGCGCTTGCTCCTCAAGCTGCGCTTGCCCTTGGAGTCTGCCTGGAGAAAGTCGGGCGATACAAGGAAGCCGTACAGGAGTTCTCAGAGCTGCTTTCAAATTCAAAAGATCCCCAGCTTCGCGAGCAGGCGCTCTATGAGAAAGCCTATTGCCTGAGTAAAATCGGTGAACGTAAAGAGGCCGCTCAAACATACCGCACCTTGCTCGAGCAGTTCCCGGAAACCAAATACGGGTCTGATGCATGCTTTTTCCTTGCTGAAGAAGCCTTCTTGCACAAGAAATACGGGGAGGCCGAAAAGCTCTACCGCGAGGCGCTCCAGCGCGGTGCCCCTTCGGAGCTCAGAGACAAGATCCTCTACCGCATAGGGTGGTGCGCCTTTGCAAGGCAGAAGTACGAACAAGCCCTTGCCGCCTTCAAGAGCCTGATCGAGAGGTTTCCCCAAAGCCCGTTGCGGGAAGAGAGCGCGTTCCAAGCGGCCGAGGCCTCTTTGAAGGCCGGCCGTCCCCAAGACGCTCTTCCTTTCCTTGAGCCTCTTGCCTCAGGTGGAAAAGGATCCCGTGCCTCGGACGCCGCCTTCAGGCTCGGTGAGGTCTATATATTGCTCAACCGCTACCGCGAAGCTGAAACGGTACTGCGCAAGTTACTTCAAAAACTGCCTGAAAAGGACGAAAGAGCGGCTGAAGCCAAGTGTAATCTTGCCAAGGCTTTGTATTACCTCGGGCGGTACACGGAAGCGGAAGGGATATTCCGGAGCGTTACCCAAATGACGACTTCGGAAGCCGCCGCTTCAGCACAGTTTTATTTGGGTGAATGTGCACTGGCCCAAGGACGCCCCAAGGAAGCGTTGCGCGCGTACTTCCGTGTTGTAACCATTTGGAAGGCTTACAGCAGATGGGCTGCGGCCGCTCAGTACCAGATCGGATCGGTCTACCAGGCGGAAGGCCGGATCTCAGAGGCAAGGAAAGCATTTGAAGCCGTGGTCCGCCGGTACCCTGGTACGAAGTGGGCGGAAGCTGCTCAAAAGAAATTAACGGCGCTGACCGGTTGAGGAGTCATTCAATGCGGCCTATTGCACAGCTTTTG
>CAZGYL010000024.1:0-17502 GCA_964529985.1 uncultured Planctomycetia bacterium
GCCGATTCGATCTTTTATCGACCGCTACTTCAACACCTTGACGCTGATTTTCGCCGCGCTTCTTCTCGCCGGTTTTGTGGTTTTTCAATTCGTCCTGTAGGAGCTTCGGGCCGGCGGGGCGCAAGCGTGAGCCCGAGCCTCGATCACTGCGGATCGGGAGCTTTCCCGGGCTGAGCCGCCGTGATAGAGTTGAAACGTTCAGCGCGCACGGGGCCGCATGTGAAGCGGAGCCGGAGCTGGTGCGTCTTATTTTAGGAAGCGCTGCAACGTTTGCCGGCGGCGGGAGTATTTCCGGTCGGGGTGCGCTATGATAGAGCGACGAACCGTACCTATAAGCGAGCGGATCGGCGGTACGGCCCTGCTTACGCTTTTGGTCTTGTTGGGCCTTTTCCTTGTGACGCGGGAGCCTTACTACGCCGTTCAAGAACTTACCGCGCTCCCTGCGCAAGGCGCGCAACTTAAGGGGGGAAAGGCACCTTCCGTTCCCGAACCTGCGGGCCCTCTTCTTCCGGCTACGATCCCGGAGACGGTTTGGGAGCGTGACGGACCGGTTGAGGTGTATCCGGAAGACCGCCTTTATGAAAAAATCGACGGACTTGACGAGCGCTATAAGCTTTACGGTGTCAAGCAGCTCAGTTTCGCAGCTTACGTGTCGCCTGAATCCCCGCAGGAACGTATAGATGTGTATTGTTATGAGATGCGCTCGCCGCTGGGCGCGCTGGGCATTTTCGGCAGGGAACGGCCGCCGGGTGTGACGGTGACCACGGATCTCGGGGAAGCGGGCTATCAAATCGAATGCACCGCTTATTTCCGCAAAGGCCGCTATTATGTGCAGATCCGCGGATACAGCGATCTTGCCAAGGAGCCTTGCGAGCGGCTTGCACGTTATCTTTCGCAACGCATACCGGAGGAGCGCGACCCGGTTACCTCCTTTCCCTTCTTGCCTCGAGAAGGAAGAGTGCCGGGCTCTGAGAGATTTGAACCGCAGGATGCGATCCTGGGAACGGATTTTCTCAAGAATGTATTCAGCGCGGAATATGTGCTCAAAGACGCAGGCGGGCTGGGGCAACCGTCGATCCTTTTTGTTGTGCACTGCGGGAGTGAAGAAAGCGCCATACAGACGGCGGCGCGGTACCTGGAGCACCTCAGCAGGCAAGGGAAAGTGCTCAGAACCGAAGAGATCGAAGGTGTGACCGCTACGATCATGGATTTGGATGGCCTCTTTGAAGCCTTTTGGACGCAGGGTGAGCTGTTTGCCGGAGTGGCGGAAGCTCCCGATCAAACAACCTTGCGCACTCTTGCCTTGTCACTTGCGCGCACTTTGCAAGCTCAAGCCGTACCTGCCCTGCCGCTCCAGAAAACAGCGGTCACTCCGGGTACCGCCGAAACTTCCTCACCTGTACGAGGTGCTTCCAACCGCTCGGGCGCAAAGCTCCCGTTTGAGGAGAAGCAGTAGAGGAGGTTCCTTTGGACGGCAACGCCTTCTCCCGACGTCGATTCGCTGTAAGTGTAAGCCGGGCTTGTGTGATCGCGGCCGGGTCGGCCGGGCTCTTCGGGTGGGCGTACAGGCGGCAGAAAAGAAGCAAGAGCGTTGCGGCGTTTTCGCTCTCCGCCCTTGAAGGAAGGTTCAGAAAGGTTGACCAAACAGGTGCGCCGCGGCTTGCCGTTGTGCGTGACAAAAGCATTTTGAAGTCACCCGGAGCACAGCCCGACGCCGAAGCTTTGGATGCGGCTTTGCGGCGCGCTTTTGATGCTCTGGGTGGAATTGATCGATTCGTAAGGCCGGGCGATGCCGTACTGATCAAACCCAACGCCGGTTTTGCAGCACACCCGAGTACGGGAGCCGTAACCGACCCTGGGGTTGTTGCGGCGGTGATTCGCCAGGTGAAGCAGGCGGGGGCGGAAAGAGTACTTGTTACGGATAACCCGATAGCCACCCCGCATTTGGTTTTCGAACGCACGGGACTGCGCAGGGCTGTAGAAGAAGCGGGCGGGTTGTTGCTCGTACCTTCGAAAACTCTTTTTAAACGTGTCGTAGTTCCTGAAGCCGAAGTTTTGCCGGCCTGGCCGGTGTTGATCGAGCCTTTTCTCAGAGTGCAGGTTGTAATCGGAATAGCCGCTGTAAAAGATCACAATCTCTGCGGTGCTTCGTTGACGCTGAAAAATTGGTACGGCTTACTGGGCGGCCGGCGCAGCAGGTTTCACCAGCACATAGATGAGACGCTTTGTGATCTCTGGCGTTTGGTAGCGCCCGCCTGTCCGCTTTTGGTACTGGACGGACTTCGAGCCCTGATGCGGAACGGCCCGACCGGAGGCAGTCCGCGGGATGTAGTCATACGCAACACCCTTGCAATAGGCACGGATCCTGTTGCAACGGATTCGTTCGGTGTGACGCTTCTTGATCGGGACCCCGAGGCGATCAGTTACCTGAAGCGGGCTGAGGACGCGGGGTTCGGCACCATGGCGTATCAGGACGTTTGGAAGGAAGTGTGAGAAAGACGCGGGCCCGAGCCCGCTTGTTTTAGAGGAGGCGGAATGCAACTCAGGACGGTGCGCCGGATCTGGCAAGCAGCGTTCCTGGTGCTTTTTTGCTACCTGGTTTTCAAGACGGCCGCCGGTGCGGCTCGAATAGGCACCCTTGGAATCTCAGCAAGCTTTTTCTTGGAAATCGACCCTTTAATCGCCCTGGGAATGATAAGCGCGACCGGAGAGCTCTATCATGTGGGGCTTTGGGGCATGCTCTGGGCGCTTGTCATTCTCCTGAGTGCTCTTCTTTTCGGCAGGGCTTTCTGCAGCTGGGTTTGTCCTTTCGGCACGATCCACCATGCGGTTGGCTGGATTACAAGACCCGGTGACAAAGAAGCGCGTATAAAGAGAAACGCCTACCGCCCGAGCTTCGCCCTCAAGTATCTGCTTCTTGTCGCCTTCTTGCTCGGAGCCCTTGCCGGCTCGCTTCAGGTCGGGCTTCTCGATCCTCTGGCCCTGCTTCACCGTTCGCTCGCCGCCTGCCTGCTTCCGGTCTTCGAGCTTGGTTTCCGCGCGCTTGCGCCTGCAGGCTCGCACCTGATTTACCAGGGTTCGGTCCCTCTCTTTGCGTTTGCGTATCTGACCGGAGCGATTGTCTTGGTTCTTTTGGCCGCCAACATAGTAATGCCGCGTTTTTTCTGCAGGGTTCTTTGTCCTCTTGGAGCGCTTTTGGGCATTTTCAGCCGTTTCGCCCTTTTCAAGATCGTGCGCGACGAAAACCGCTGCACGGGCTGCGGAGCGTGTACACTTAGTTGCGAAGGAGGGTGCAACCCGCAGGAAACTTTGCGCCGGGCGGAATGCCTGATGTGTTTCAATTGTGTTGCAGAATGTCCTGAGGGAGCTTTTTCCCTGCGTTTCGTGCCTCCGGAGCGTAGAGAAGTCCCATACCCCGATGTGGAGGGAAGGAGGCTTTTTCTTGCAGCGTGTTTCGGTTTTCTCTTTACTCCGCTTGCCAGGCTGACCGGCGCTGCGGGAAGGATCTTTTCCGCTGCTGCAATCCGCCCGCCGGGTGCACGCAAGGAGGAGGATTTTCTAAGTCGTTGCGTAAAGTGCGGCCAATGCATGCGGGTTTGCCCCACAAACGTGCTGCAACCTGCGTTGCTTGAGACCGGAATTGAAGGGATGTGGACACCGGTTTTGAAGATGCGATACGGTGTTTGCGATATCCATTGCACACTTTGCACTCAGGTCTGTCCCACCGGCGCTCTCCAGCGACTTACACCGGCTCAGCGCAATGGTTTGGAACCGTACCCCGGCCGCGCGGAACGCATGGTGGTAAAACTGGGAACCGCTTTTGTCGACCGCGGCCGTTGTCTGCCTTGGGCAATGGATAGGCCTTGCGTAGCCTGCGAGGAAGTTTGTCCGGTTTCTCCAAAAGCAATAAGCGGCAGAGAGGCTGTGGTGACTACGGCGGGAGGCGCGAAGCTCACTTTGCGCCAGCCGCATGTGGACCCTGTGTTGTGCGTGGGTTGCGGCGCGTGCGAGCATGTCTGCCCGGTACAGGATCTGCCCGCAATACGCGTAAGCGCTGTGGGGGAGAGCCGGTCGCGGGGTGCAGGTGAAGCTGACCGGGGTTTTATCTCGCAGTTGAAATAACCGGGCGCGGCGAACCCGCTTTGTTTCCCGCCCTACTTGGGGCTGCTTGGCGGGTAGACCATGATCGCCGGAGGATCAACCGGGCAAACGTGCTCGCAGGCCATGCAGCCTGTGCAGCCTTCAGGTCTGACAAGAAGCTCACCTTTACGGCGGATGCGCAGCGCTCTTTCCCCTTCAGGGCAAGCATCCACGCAAAGCCGGCATTCCTCCCCTCCGGCACGCAGGCAGGTTTCGTCATTCAGGGCTGCATAGCCCAGCCGGGGCCGCTGTGCGGGAGGGGAGAGCGCACCTGTGGGACAAGCCGCAGCGCAAGGGTAATCCTCGCAAAGCCGGCACCAGCTGAGCTTGGCGTTCAACCTCGGTGTGCCCGTCTCTTGAGGCGGGCGCCAAGTGTAGTACGAACCGCTGCGGCCCGAAAGCTCGTCCCTGGTAAGAAGCTTGATCGCGTTATGGGGACATGCCACAGCACAACTGCCGCAGCGAATGCACCTCCGAAGGAATTCTTCCTCGGGTACAAGCACTCCGGGCGGCCGCACTATGACCAGTTCTTCCTCCTCGTGGTGAGACAGGGAGGAAAAGTCGGGCATGTTTGTTATGCGCTCAGCAAGCAGATCCGCTAAGGGCTTGAACATCTCACGCAATCCCTCGCGGAAGAAATTCCGCCTGCCGAAATGCCGTTCTTCTTCTTTCTCGCTCATGTAGAAATTCCCGCTGACAAGTAGGATTCCAAGCGTTCCTAATGAGCTTTTGCCGAAGGCTAATTGTATCCTGTGAGGGTTCCTGCGGGAACCGGCGGCTCTCAACGGGGCGGGGAAAGCTCGCGGGAGGCCTGTCCGCTATGGTCTATGGGGCTCGGATCCGAAGGAGTTTTCTTCTGCAAGGGGACTGAGCGGTTAAGGACCTCAGTGAGCTCCGGATCGAACTTGGCTTCCCGCCAGTTTCTGGCGCCAAGCACCTGAGCGGCTGTCAGGCCCACCGTGCCTCTCAGGTCTGCACCTTTCAGGTCGGCTTGATTGAGCCTGGCCCCTGCTAAGAGGGCGAACCTCAGCGAACAGAACCTGAGAGAGGCTCCCCTGAGGTCGGCCTTTTGGAGGTCCGCGCCGTCAAGAGCACATTGCGAAAACTGAGCCCTGCAAAGCTCCGCCTTGCGGAAATCGACTCCACGCAGGTCGCAGCGCTCGAATCGCGCGAACCGCAGGCGGCATTTCATGAAGCGTGCTCCTCTGAGGTCCGCTTCCGTGAAGCAGGCTCCCCGTAAGGTGAGATCCGAGAAGTCCTTGCCGCGCAGGTCGCCGCCCGGCTGAAAGACATGGCCGGGCGCCGCTCCGTCAAGCAGTATGCGCAGCTTCAGGCGCCGCAGATCGCCTCCCGGTCCGTAGAACACCCAAAGAGAAAGAACGGCAACCCCTCCGAGCACAGCTGTCAGGGCGCCTGTATGCAGAGCCCTGATTAAGCGGCGCCTTGACAAAGCCTTTTCCTCTGGGGAAGGATCCAAAATCGAGTCGTACACGCTTGTTGCACTCAGCCCGCAGGCAGCTTGATTCCCCCGGAATATTCAAAAGCACGTTGAAACCGCAGCCGAAGCCGTCCGCAAGAAGTATGGCCCTCGCCAAAGGAATCGGCCACCGGATCCTTCACATGTCGCTGTAGACGTTCTCGATCAGCCTGCGGCCCATTTCCACGAGCCGTCCGGCGCTTAAACCATCGGCCCAAGAGCGCACAGGCTCATCGTAGAAAGATTCGGGAAGAAGCTCTTCCCAGGAGGTTACCGGAAGCTTGGATCGCACTTGCTCGCCCAGGGGCGTTCCGGGCAGCGGTTGGAAGTAGCTTTGAATTATCCAGTCGGGCCGCAGTTTCCTGAGGAGATTTACGGTCTGAGCATAGGTGGCCTCGCTCTCACCCGGGATTCCGAGCATGACAAAGGTTACAAGCCGAATGCCTGCACGCTTAATGAGGGCTCCGGCTCTGAGAATCGTTTCATCCGAGACCGCCCGATTGAGAACCGAGTACCTAAGTTCCTCAGACCCTGTTTCCACGCCCATGTGGATCCGCCTGCAGCCTGCCTGCGCCAGGAGCTCAACCCTGCGGCGATCAAGTACCTCAGGGTGAGCGTTCACCCAGAACGGACGCGCGATTCTTTCACGAAACAGGCTGCAGAAACGCTCAAGGTAGGAAAGATCGAGTGTAAACACATCGTCGTGGAACCCGAGAATGGAAACGTCAGGATCGATACTCAGCGCCTCTCCGACTTCTCTTACAACCGTTTCAGGATCGCGGCGCCTTACACGGGGGGCTCCCGGTGAATCGCAAAGCGCTGCGTTCGTGCAGTATGAGCACCTGAACGGGCAGCCTCTCGATGTCATGAACTCGTGTCCCACAAGTGTGCGTTGAAGCACGAAATCCGGGCAGGTTGCAAAGAGGCGTCGATCGGGAAGGGGGATCCGGGAGAGGTCAACAGGGCGGGCCATGCTGAGGGGCTCACCGGGTCTTACCAAACCGGGGAAGTTATCTCTTCCTTGAAGAAAGGCCAAGACGACCTGCTCGCCTTCTCCTCTGCAGATCGCCGTAACTCCCTGGACCGACAGTACTTCGTGGGGGGCGAAGGTCGCATGCGGGCCTCCGACAAGAAGCGGCACCGAGTAATGAAGGGCCGCTTGAGCAATCGGCCTGAGGGCTCGGGCTTGGGTGCTTGCGAGGGAAAGAAACAAGGTGTCCGGCCTGAGGCGCTCGATATCTTCCTTGACCTTGTGGGCCGACAGTGCCCAGGGTAGTCGGAGGTGCACGCTGTGTCCGTGCCGCTGCAAGACGGCGGCAAGCTGCGCCGCTCCCTGGTGGAACGGGATATAGTTCCTCCGATCGGGAAGTGGTATAGGGACGTAGAAAAGGATCGAAGCCACTTCACAAGGCCGCCTTTTTCGGACGGCGTCTCACTTGCCGGCTGTAGAAATAGCACATGGAGGCCCGTTTCAATATAATAGAGCTTTTCAGAGCTTTGCGCACCGCGTGCGCCGCTTGGAGGCGCAAGGGCGGGGCGTGCGGCAGGACTGTGGAATGGGCTACCAACAAAAGCGGCCCCGGGGAGGAAACGCGCAAGGAGGTCCAATTGCCGGGGAATCCGTCAGGATACCGGACTTTTCTTCGTTTTTGTGTGCTCTTCACACTGATTCTTCCGGGCTGTTCGCCCCAGTACTGGAAGCAGAATGCGGACGCTGAGGTTTACGCAATCATACGAGAGAAGGAAAAGCGGGTTTTCGGCGAAGCTCGGCCTTTCTCCCTTGAGCAGTACCAGGGAAGGCCCGAGCCTAAGCCGGAGGTCCTCCACCTGACCCTTCGAAAAGCGCTCCAAATTGCAGCCAAGCACAGCAGGAGCTTTCAGACACAACGTGAGACATTGTACCTGACCGCCCTGACGCTCACCGGCGACCGCAACGAGTATCGCCCCCTTTTCATGGCCGCGTTGCGGGGTGCGATAAGCGGTGACAAGGACAATGGTACGGCAAGCGGCACAGCCGAAGTGGGGTTCGACAAGGCATGGAAGTGGGGCCTGGGCTCCGCGGTACGATTCTCAAGCAGTATTCTGCGCGCCTTTACAACCGCAGCCACAGAGAGTGTGAACTCCGCTCTTACAGCCTCGATCACACAGCCGCTTTTGAGAGGATTCGGCGCCAAGATAGCTGCTGAGAACCTCACTCAATCGGAGCGGAACGTGATCTATGCGGTCCGCTCTTTCGAGCGCTTCAGACGGGAGTTCGCGGTTCAGATCACATCGACATATCTGCGTACCCTCCAGCAGTATGACGAGCTTGAGAACGCTCGTGCGAATCTTAAAAGTACGCGCACGAATTACGAGAGAATCAAAGCTCAAGCCGAGGCGGGACGCCTGCCTCTTTTCCAGCTTGATCAGGCCAGAACGGATTTGCTGAGCGCCCAAGATCGGCTCAACGTAGCGCAGAACAATCTGAAGGATTCGCTCGACAGGCTCAAGCTTACATTGGGCCTACCTCTTGACCAGGAGATTGAGCTTGATGCAAGCGAACTGAGCAGACTGAAGGCGACGCCCGTGGACGAGCTGGGGGTGGACTTGGAAGGAGCTGTTGAAATCGCGCTTGCGTGCCGGTTGGATTTGGCAAACGAAAGGGATAAGGTTGAGGATGCCAGACGGGCGGTGATGATAGCCGCTGATCAGCTCAGAGCGCAGTTGGATCTGACCGGTGAGATCACGGTGCCGAATCAAGACGACAAGCCGTTCAAGCTGAAGACCGAGAAATTCAGGTACACGGCCGGCTTGAACCTAGATTTGCCCGTGGAAAGGACGCGAGAACGTAACCTCTACCGGTCCGCCCTTATAAGCTTGGACCGCCAGAAGCGGAACTTGGAGCAATTCGAGGACCAGATACGGCTTGATGTGGCGTCCGCGTATCGGGCGCTGGAACGCGCGCTTCGGAGCTATCAGATTCAGCTTGAAAGCAGGAAAGTGGCTGCAACGCGCGTTGCAAGCACTCAGGAGCTCCTCAAGTGGGGACGGGTGGAGACGAGAGACTTGCTCGAAGCGCTGAGTGCGGAACTTCGGGCCAAGAACTCGGTTACGGCTGCGTTGATCGATTACCGGATCGCTTATCTTGAGTTCCTTCTGGCGCTCGGTGTGCTTGAGGTGGACCCTGACGGCGTCTTCGTTGACGTTGCGGTGGAGGGCGGCAATGAAGAGCCGAAACGGCAGAGTTGAAAACATTGCTTCCGGGAGGACTCCGGTGTTTGAAAAGTTGTACGCTGGAATTATTCTTGGCGCTTTCTCAAGCGTTGTGTGCGTGCTGTTGTTCCTCAACGGGTGTGGCGGCTCTGAAAGATCACGGCCGGTCGCCCGGGCCAAAGTGAGGCGAATGGATTTGGATATCGTGGTGGAGAAGGGAGGGTCGATCGAGGCCGCGAAAAAGAGGGAGATCCGGTCGGAGGTTTGGGGAGAGAACCGCATTATTTATCTCATTCCCGAGGGCACGCAGGTGAAAAAGGGCGACGTTTTGGTACGGCTTGATTCCTCCCAACTTGAAGAGCGGCTTACGCAGCAGGAGATCGCCTACCAGACTGCGTTAGCGAACAAGATCCAAGCCGAAGAGGAGTACGAGATCCAGGTCAGCCAAAACGAAAGCGACATCGCCCAGGCCGAGCTGGCGCTGGAATTTGCGATTATGGATCTGCGGAAGTACACGGGTTATGAGGGCCCCGTTTTTGCGGACGAAGGGATTACAAAAGAGGTTGACCCGCCGGCGCCCGGAGGAGCGGAAACCGCCGAGCTTGTTCCTGCAGTAGGAAAAGAAACCGGCAGCGCGGGTGTCAAGAGTTCGTCGGCGACTTTAGCCCGCAGAATCCACCCCGATTTGGAAGCGCTGTTGCAGAAGCCGCTTCGCGAGTTCACAAGCGGAGAGGCGGCCCAACTATGGCGGCAGGCTGAGAGTTCTTTGAAACTCGCTGAAGCTGAGCTTGCCCGTGCAAGCGGCGAGTACGAAGGATCGAAAAATCTTTACGAAAAGAAGTTCATAGCCAAGACGCAGCTTGAAGCGGACAAGATAAGCTACGAACGAGCCAAGGTAAACGTGCAGGAGGCTCAGGAAAGCCTGAGGCTTCTTGAGGAATTCACACACCCGCGGAACTTGAAGCAATATCTTTCGGACGTCCGCGAGAAGTATCGCGAACTTGAGCGGGTGAAGCGTAAGGCCCGGGCGCAGCTAAGCCGTGTAAAGGCTGATCTGAATTCCAAGATCAGTACCTACGAGCACCAAAAGAACCTCCTTGAAAAACTGCAGGACCAAGTCGCCAAATGTACAATCAGAGCGCCCGGCCCGGGTATGGTTGTTTACGCGAGGCCGCGCCGGGGTTGGCTGAGCGAAGTCATGGAAGAGGGCTCAATGGTCCACGAGAGGCAGGTTATAATCTACCTGCCCGATCTTTCCGATCTTGTGGTGGATGTTCAGATCCATGAGTCACGCATTTCTCAAATCAAGCTCGGCCAGCCGGCTGAAATCACCGTGGACGCATTCCGTGGAGTGACCTTCCACGGGAAGGTGGTGAAGGTGGGTATCCTTCCCGACTCGGTTAACAGGTGGCTGAATCCCGACCTGAAAGTATATGAAGTCTTGGTCTCGATCGACGACAACAAGGGCTATGAGCTTAAACCGGGGATGTCGGCCAACGTAAAGATCTTTGTTGAAAGGCGCCCTCGGGTTCTCTGCGTGCCGCGGCAGGCCGTAAGTGCTATAGGGGATACCCATTACGTACAGCTTGTAACGCCTCAGGGTATTGAAAAACGGCGGGTTGAAATCGGAAAGTTCAATGACTTTTTCGTGGAGGTCGCCTCTGGTCTCAAGGAAGGAGATGAGGTGTTGCTTGCGCCGCTTCCTTCGGCGGTGGGCAAAATGAAGGAAGCGGGCAAAGGTAAACCCCAGAGGGCCGGCCGGAAAAAGATCGGAGGGATCGGCGGGAGGCCGGCGGCAAAAGGGCGTTCTTTCGGAAACCGGCCGGGGGGAGGAAGACCGCGGGGAGTGGGGAGGCGGCCGTGAGCGAGCCTGCGCGCACTCTTGGCGTTCAAGGCGGCGAGGCGGCGTTTGACCGCGCGGGGGCCTCGATTGTGGACCTCAGGGACGTACAGAAGATCTACCGCCCCGGCGCTGCGGAAGTGCGGGCCTTGGATGGGATATCGCTCCGGATAAAGGCCGGTGAGTTTGTAGCCGTCATGGGACCCTCGGGTTCGGGAAAGTCCACACTGCTTAACATTCTCGGGTGCTTGGACCGTCCCACAAGCGGGAGTTACCTTCTGGGGGGAGAAGACGTCTCAGCGCTTGATGACGACGCGCTTTCAGAAAGGCGGTGTAGGTTTCTGGGCTTTGTATTTCAGTCCTACAACCTGATTCCTCAGCTTACAGTGCTTGAGAATATTGCAGTGCCGCTTTTTTATCAGGGACTCGCCCCGAGCCAGTGCCGCCAGCGCGCTGTAGAACTTGCACGAATGGTCGGTCTTGAGGGGCGTCTCAACCACAGGCCGACAGAGCTGTCGGGCGGGCAGCAGCAGCGTGTAGCCATAGCCCGGGCCCTTGCAAACGATCCGCTTCTGATTTTGGCCGATGAGCCGACCGGAAACCTGGATACGGCAACCGGTAAGGAGATCATGAAGCTTATTCTGGACTTGCACCGAAAGGGCAAGACAATTGTGCTTGTTACGCACGATCCAACGGTCTCGCGTCACGCTGAGCGGATAATCCGCCTGCGGGACGGAAAGATCATAAGCGACGAAGTAAATAAGGAACGGTTGCTTGAGGTCTGAGGGGAGCGCTTGCACAGGGGGCGCTGACAGGTCATGTGGCTATACAGAGTAGTCCGCGCCATAACGCTCGGCACAAAGAGCCTTCTTCTGCATAAGCTCCGCTCTTTTCTTACTGTGCTCGGCATTGTATTCGGGGTGTCCTCTGTCATAGCCATGCTGAGTATCGGAGAGGGAGCGAAGTGGGAGCAAGAGCAGGAAATAAAGCGTCTCGGAAGCACAAATATCATCATCCGCAGCGTCAAGCCTCCCGAGGATAAACGCCAGACGCTTCAAAACCAGCGCGTCATCGAGTACGGCCTGCGATACAAGGACGAAGAAGCGATCATGCGTACGATCCCCGGGGTGGTGGAGGTGGTGCCGGCCCGTGTAACCAGAGAAGAAGCTTGGCACCACGACCGGGTGTCCTATGTAAGAGTTGTGGGAACGGTACCCGAGTTTCTCGGTGCGACGAACTCCAAGATAGCCGCAGGGCGGTTCCTCCAAGAGGCGGACGAGCGGGGGGCCGCTCCCGTTTGTGTGATCGGCTCTGCGCTGCGAAATGAACTTTTCCCGGTCGAGGACCCGCTGGGCAAGAACATTAAAGTAAAGCAGAATTATTTCAGAGTCGTAGGCATTATGGAGCCCTCGGGTGCCGCAACGGGAACCGGTTCGCCGGTGGGTGCCGAGGACCGGAATCGGGATCTCTACATTCCGCTTCGCACCATGCGCTACACAGAAGGCCAGATTCTTATCCGCCGCTCCTCAGGTTCTTTTGAAGCCGAGAGGGTGGAGCTTCACCAGCTTATCGTAAAAGTTGCGGACGTTGCCTCTGTTATTCCCGTTGCAAACAGCATTCGTTACCTGTTGCAGGAGACACACCCGAAGGCGGACTACGAGGTGGTGGTGCCTCTTGAGCTCTTACGACAAGCGGAGCGGACCCAAAGGATTTTCCAGATTGTGCTTGGATCAATAGCTGCTATTTCGCTCATTGTGGGCGGCATAGGAATTATGAACATTATGCTTGCCAACGTGACCGAGCGGACAAGGGAGATAGGCATAAGACGCGCTCTGGGAGCCAAAAGGCAAGATATCGTTGTGCAATTCTTGGTTGAAACCGTCGTACTTTCCACAACAGGCGGACTGTGCGGGTTGGCCTTGGGGGTGGCCATTCCTTTTGCAGTCCAGCATATGGCGGGCATGCGCACGATAGTTACGCCCTTCAGCCTTCTGTTGAGCTTCGGGATTTCAGTTACAGTGGGCTTGGTTTTCGGTATCTACCCTGCGAGTCGAGCCGCTGCGCTTGATCCGATCGAGGCTCTACGCCACGAGTAGCGCTGCGGTCGAAAAAAGGGTATTGCAGCGGGCTTTGCCCCTCTTGAAGGGTACAGCATGTTGGGGCTATAATCGTCTTTTGGGTCCACATGAAGTGGTCTGTTCGCAAGTTCGAATACCCTTGAATTGTCGTAAGTCTTTTGGAGGCATAGTCTTATGACTGATGAGCCTGCTGAGAGCCGGGTTGAGAGGTCGGGCGGCCCTCTCCAGTGCGATCTTACGCCCAATGCCCTTGAGGTTTTGCGCAGTCGCTATCTGAAGCGAAGCGAAACGGGTGAGATTTTGGAAACGCCCGAGGAGCTCTTCCGGCGGGTGGCGAAAACCATAGCTTCCGCAGAGGCTAATTACGGCATGTCCGCAGCCGGACAAGCGGAGGTTGAAGAGCAGTTTTACGAGCTCATGGTCACCGGCAGGTTCATGCCGAACTCTCCGACTCTTATGAATGCAGGCCGCCGCATGGGTATGCTGAGCGCCTGCTTTGTTCTTCCCATTGAGGACAGCATAGACGGGATCTTCAGCTCCATTCGCGACGCTGCGATGATCCAAAAGGCCGGCGGAGGCACGGGATTCTCTTTCAGCCGCCTGCGGCCCGCAGGTGACATCGTGCGCTCAAGCGGCGGGCGCACTTCAGGCCCCCTTTCCTTTCTCCAGGTTTTCAGCAAGGCGACCGACGCGATCCAGCAGGGGGCTTTCCGCCGCGGGGCCAACATGGGCACCATGCGCGTGGATCACCCCGACATCGTAAGCTTTATTTGCGCCAAGGATGATCCCACGCAGCTTACGAATTTCAATCTGTCGGTGTGCGTGACCGACGAATTCATGGAAAAGGTGATCAACCAGCCGGACGCTGTGCACATAGTAGTAAATCCACGCACCGGAGAAGGGAGGCCGCTGCTTAAGGACGACAAGACTCCGTGGACCGTGGGAGAGCTTTTCGATCTGATCGTGGATCGAGCCTGGCGGAGCGGAGAACCGGGAATCATCTTTATCGACAGAATCAACGAGGCGAATCCGACGTCTCATGTCGGGCAGATCGAGGCCACGAATCCTTGCGGTGAGCAGCCCCTGCTGCCCTACGAGTCTTGCAATTTGGGCAGCATTAACGTGTCGGCCTTTGTAAAGGAGGAGAACGGCCGGGCATCTTTCGACTATGAGGCTTTGAGGCCGGTAGTGCACCTCGCAGTGCGCTTCTTGGACAACGTGATCGATGTAAACCGCTACCCTCTGCCTCAGATCGAAAAGATGACGAAAGCGAACCGCAAGATCGGTCTGGGGATCATGGGCTGGGCGGACTCGCTTTACAAGATGTGGATCCCCTATGACTCAGAGGAAGCTTACCGCCTGGCCGAAGAGCTCATGGAGTTCGTAAACGAAGAATCCCATGCGGCAAGCGAGGCCCTTGCCGCCCAGCGCGGCACGTTCCCCAACTGGCGGGGCAGTACATGGGAGAAACAAAACCGGCCCATGCGCAATGCGGCTACGACCTGCATTGCGCCCACAGGCACGATCTCGATCATTGCGAACTGCTCCTGCGGGATTGAGCCGCTTTTCGGGCTTGCCTTTTGGCGGCAGGTTCTGGACGGCAAGAGACTGCTCGAAGTCAACAAGGAGTTTGTAAAGGTCGCAAAGGAGCGCGGGTTTCTGAGGCCCGGAATGCTGGAGGAGCTGGCTGAGAAAGGGTCGCTCCAACACATTGAAGGGGTGCCTGAGGATGTCAAACGTGTTTTTGTTGTCGCTCACGATATCACGCCTGAAGCACATGTGAGAGTGCAGGCGGCCTTCCAGCGTCATTGCGATGCTTCGATCTCAAAGACGATCAATTTCCCGCGCACTGCAACCAGGGAGGACGTGCGCAAGATCTATTTGATGGCCTACAAGGAACGCCTTAAAGGCATAACGGTATACCGCGACGGGAGCAGGTCCCGTCAGCCTATGGCGCTCGGCGAAGAGAAGCAGGAAGAGGAGAAGAAGGAGAGGCGGGTCGAGGGCGGGGAATCGGCGGTCGCCAACCAAGCGGAAAAGGCTTCGGAGGCCGAAGTGCAAGAAACTGCTCCTTCGCAGGTGCCTCCGAAAATCAAGCCCATCAAGCTTCCTGAGGTGATGAGCTGCCTGCGGATCAGGCAGCTTACGCCCTTCGGGAACATGCACGTCAAGATCACCGTCGATCCCCGCACCGGTCTTGAACGCGAAGTGTTCGCTCAGCTGGGACGCGGCGGAGACATCGCCAATTCCGATCTGGAGGCGATGTGCCGTCTTATAAGTTTGTTCCTGCGTTGCGGGGGCGGGATCGAAGACGTGGTTAAGCAGCTCGACGGGATAGGATCCAGCCTTTCGGTCCCCTCTCGGGCCGGCAGAATAATGTCGCTGCCCGACGGGCTGGCCAAGGCGATTCAGAAGTATCTCCTTGCAAAGAAGCATTTCGGGCTGAAACGCCTTCTTCTGGGGGACTTCGACCTCGAGCCTCTTCTCGACTCGATGAAGAAGTCCTCAAGCACCAAGGAGAACCGCGCTACCCAGGGTTTCAGAATCAAGTGCCCTGAGTGCGGCGGGGTCCTGAACTTCGCCGAAGGCTGCGTCCACTGCCCCGCCTGCGGCTTCTCCCAGTGTTAAAAATCTCTCCGCCGGACGCCCCTCGGCAATCCCTCGGCCGGCTTCCCCCTTCGGTCGCCTGTCGTCGCAGCTCTCTTGTTGCTTGCGCCCGCCTGTGCTAAGGTCATTCGTTCGGCAGCTGCGCGAGCCACCGGCGGTGGTGGAAGCGGCTTGAAAGAGGAGGGAAATATGACGGCAGCAAGCGACATTGAGCAACGGGTCGTAGACACCATTCGCGTTTTGAGTGCGGAGGCCGTTCAGAACGCAAAATCCGGGCACCCCGGCATGCCGATGGGGGCGGCCGATATGGCGGTGACCCTCTGGGCCCACTTTCTGAAGCACTATCCGGCCAAGCCGGACTGGCCCGATCGGGATCGGTTCATTCTTTCAGCCGGACACGGATCCATGCTTCTTTACAGCCTGCTGCACCTCTTCGGCTACGGCCTTACACTGGAGGACCTGAAGCGCTTCCGCCAGTGGGAAAGCCCTACCCCCGGCCACCCGGAGTACGGAGCCGCCCCGGGTATTGAAACCACCACAGGCCCTCTCGGGCAGGGTTTCGGGAACGCTGTGGGCATGGCCCTTGCGGAACGCATGCTTGCAAGCAGGTTCAATACGGCGAAATTCCCGATTTTCAATCACTACACGTATGTGATCGCAAGTGACGGCGATCTTATGGAAGGCGTGGCTTCTGAGGCGGCCTCCATTGCGGGTCACTTGGGCCTGGGATCGTTGGTCGTTCTTTACGACGACAACAAGATCACGATCGAAGGATCGACCGATCTTGCCTTCAGCGAGGAAGTCGGAAGGAGGTTTGAAGCCTACGGGTGGCATGTACAGCGGGTTGACGGTCACGACAGGAAGGCCGTCGCCGCAGCCATTGAGGCAGCCCGGGCGGTGCGCGACAAGCCGAGCATCATAATCTGCCGGACCCATATCGCTTACGCTGCACCCACCAAACAGGATACCGCTTCCTCACACGGTGAGCCTCTCGGTGAGGAGGAACTTAAGAAACTGAAGGAAAAGCTTGGTTTTGACCCCGAGCGTTCATTCGCGGTTCCGCCTGAGGTTGTCCAATGGTGCCGCGAGAGGACAAAGCAAGGGGAGGAGGCTTACAAGCAATGGCAGAATATGCTTGAAGACTACCGCCGTGAGGAACCGGAGAAAGCCGAAGCTCTCAAGAGGTTCCTCTCAGGCGAGGTGCCTGAGGATTTGCACGAAGCGCTGCCTGCTTTTGAAACCGGAAAGTCGATCGCAACGCGTGCCGCTTCCGGGACCGTTTTGAACGCTCTCGCCCCTCGGTTGCCTCAGTTGGTGGGAGGTGCTGCGGATCTCGGTCCTTCGACCAAGACGTTGCTTAAAGAGGGCGGGGACGTAGCGCGCAACAATTACGGGGCCCGAAATCTGCGTTTCGGGATTCGAGAGCACGGCATGGGCGCGATGCTCAACGGCATGGCATTGCATGGAGGGCTTATTCCATACGGCGCCACTTTCCTTGTCTTCTCGGACTACATGCGCCCTCCGATACGTCTTGCGGCGATGATGGGCCTGAGGGTCATTTACGTTTTCACGCATGATTCCATATTCGTTGGCGAAGACGGCCCGACGCACCAGCCGATCGAGCAGATTTCTTCCCTGCGAGCCGTTCCGAACCTGGATGTGATAAGACCGGCCGACGCGGCGGAGACCGCATATGCGTGGCTCCATGCACTGCGCAGGCGCGATGGCCCTACAGCTCTATGTCTCACGCGCCAGGGGGTGCCCGTTCTTGACCGATCGAAATTCGCGTCGGCCTCCGGCCTTCTGCGGGGCGCTTACGTGTTGAGCGACCAGGAGGGGCCCCTTGATTGGATACTGATAGGCACGGGAAGCGAAGTGAGGCTTTGCCTCGAAGTGGCCGAGATCCTGCGCGGGGAAGGCAAGAAAGTGCGCGTTGTGAGCATGCCTTCGTGGGAGATATTTCTCAGGCAGGAAAAGGCCTACAGGGACGAGGTGTTGCCTGAGGGCCCGAGGAGGGCGGTTATCGAGGCGGGGGTGCGCCACGGCTGGGATCGGTTCGCAGGCCCGGACGGCGTTTTTATAACCTGCGAGAGGTTCGGTGCCTCAGCGCCCTACAAGGTGCTTGCTGAGAAGTTCGGATTCACTGCCGAACAGGTGGCCGCCGAACT
>CAZGYL010000025.1:0-17309 GCA_964529985.1 uncultured Planctomycetia bacterium
CTATGGCACCACCTGCAGTCGTCGCCGTTGTCGGCGTGGGCACCCGGCATGTGGCAGGGGCGGCAGTCTTCCGGAAGCGCCGTTCGGTGCACGGCGTCTGAAGGCGGCGCCGGCGCCCGCTCGTGCGAGGGAGTCTCTGTGTGGCAAACCGCGCAGCTTTCGCTGTAATCAAGAGGCATGTGACAACTCAGGCAATGCCGGTTGCGCGGGCCTCCGAAAGAGCCTCTGTGATCGCGGGGCCTTGTTGTCTTGTGACAGCGGTCGCATACATCGCGCGTGTGGCATACCGCACACCTTTCTCGATCGATACCGGCTGCAACTCCATGCCCTTTCCCGCGCCAATGTGTCGTGTGATCGCGCGGCTTGCGTTGGGTATGGCAAGTGTCACAGTCGCCCGGAGTGTGGCACAAAGCGCAACGGTCGGCTGTCCGCAGGGTGGGCCCTGCACGGACGACCTCGCCGTGTACAAGCGTCCAGCTTGCGCTGTGCGTCGTAGGCCTTGTGTCTTTATTGAGCCTCTTGTGGCAAAACTCGCAGCGCCCGCCCTGGTCTTTATGACACCCGAGGCAGTCGTTCATCCGCAGCCCGGCGCCGCCTTTAATCTGCGAAGCCCCGACAACGTCTGCGTGGCACCTGTTGCATGATATCTTGTGCGTAACGGCGTGAAGGTTGTGGGGGAAGCGAACCTCTTCGGGGAGCAGGCCTGCGTGTATCCACCTCGGCCCTGTCGAATCAAAGAATTCAGAGAAGAGCTCAGGTTCTTCTTTGGCGTCGTGGCATGCTTCACAAGCAGCGCGTTGGGGCATCGCGGGCGGCAGATCCCCACTTTGAGTTTCGTGGCATTCGCTGCAGGCCATTGAGTTCTCTTCCACGTGGCGCGCGTGACTGAAGCTGCTTAAGCCGGGCGCGAAAACCGCTTCGTAGAGCCGGCACCCTGCTGCAAGGGCGAAAACTGCAGCAGCCGCCCAGCCGAGCGCCGCATGCACGCCTTTCCTGCAAAGAAACTTGCCTGCCATATTCAGAATCTCCACCTCAGGGCGAGCTCCAGAAGGTGCGTGGTCCTGCTCTGATCATCTTCAACCGTGTAGCCGCAGCGTATTCTAACCTGCGGCAACACGTCCCAAGAAATCCTGGCGAAACCGGTTCTTACATCAACACGCTCGCGCAGCGTGTACCTGTCTTCCTGAAAAAGGGAGTAACCGCTTCCGACCTCTGCGGAAAGGCCTTTGCAGAACTCGTAGTTCACCCAGCCTTCAAGTTCCAGGTGCCTATCGCTTCCCGTGTCGTAGAAATCGCAAAGCAAGCTTAATTCCGTTCCGTCAAGCGGCCATTGCCTGACGGTCAGGCCTCCCCAGTAGCGTTCGAACTCGTGATTGAACGGACCGAGGTGTCGGCCGCGGGTAAGCCGCCTGACGGTAAGTCCCGTCTCGACGCTCACAGCATCGTTGAAATCGTGCCAAAGCCGCGCTGAGAACTGGTGATACGGCCCGTAAACCCTTAAGACCGAAACGTATGGATCCAATTCGGCCGACTGCTGGGCTTGGGTCTTGAAAAGCCCGCTGTAGGAAACCGACAAGCCGCTGTGTATTTCAGGCAGGTAATAAAGGGCCCTGACCCGCGCGTCCCGTGCGTTGCCGTTGAGCAAACTGTATTTGCCTGAAAGAAAGAGCCTTTCTCCGAACCTGCGCCGCACGGTAAATACAATGTAATCGTCGCGCGAGGCGTGTCTGACCGAGCTGCCCAGCGCGTCGTGCACCCGGTAGGTGTCGCAAAGCCGCACATAGGTGCAACAGAGCCTTGCCAGTCCGGGCGGGCTGATGCACAAGGAAGCTCCGAGGAGGCGGTCAAGCCTCCTGGAACTTTCTCCTATGTGATCCGGAATCCCTCCAAAAGCCGCCAAGCGGGTGCAAAGGAAGTCTTCAAGCTTCCCGGTGCTGGCGTGAACGCCGTCGAATCGGATCGGGAAGGAAACCTCGGGAAGTAGTTGGCGGCCGAACCGAACGGCCTGAAGAAGGCGGAGCCGGGGCGTTACCTCGAGGTAAGCGGCGCTCAAGCGTTCATAGGTGCGCCCGAAGGTATCGGGGAACCCTGCGAAGGGATCGCTCCTGTCGAAGCCGTCAAGGTCCTGGGAGAATCTGGCTGACACATACCCGCGGACCCAGCGTTTCCGGCGGTCCGCAAACCGCAGGCTGAGGAATTGATCCAAGTCATGGTCGGTTTCGCCCCCGCGGGAGCGATACGTGTAGGTACTTTCCAAGAATCCGTGCACTGAAAAGGGCAGGCGCGAAGCAGCCGATTCAGGCTGCGGTTTCTCTGAACCAGCCACCGACAAGCTTAGGAGCAAAACTACTGGTAGCGCCATTTGATGACCGGAGAAAATGAAAGAGCCGTACCCAGTGCCTGCCCGGGAGTCGGAAGGGGCAGATAACAACAAGTATAGGGAGGGCGGCCTTTCCGTTGAACCCCAGCTTGACTGAGGGGCCTGTCGCTCCGTACCATTAGTGCCCGGTGCCACCGTTCTTTCCGCTGTACCGGTAAGCTGAGCTAAGTCTTTGAAAGGAGCGATTATGGCAAGGCGCGGAACTGTGCTTCTTCTTGTTGTCGCCGCTGTTCTTTCAGCGTTGACGCTTTGCGGCTGTGGATCTCCTCCGTCAGGCGGAGAGGAGATCTCAAACGGCGTTCCGAATCTTCTTACTTGTCCCCCCGGTAAATGGGTGGATCTTTTCGACGGCCGTACTCTGGCTGGCTGGGAAACCTTCGGTGGAGAAGGCGACAGTTACTACGGGCGGGTTGTCGTTGAGAACGGCGCTATTGTGCTTTACCCCGGAACCCCTTCCACGGCTATACGCTGGGCCGGGGCTTTTCCGCGGGACAACTACGAAGTGAGCCTCGAAGCCAACCGGCTTGAAGGGAGCGATTTTTTCTGCGGCATGACTTTCCCGGTCGGCGATTCTTACTGCACGTTGATCTGCGGGGGCTGGGGAGGGAGCGTTGTGGGGCTTTCTAATGTGGATGAGTTTGCTGCCGACAATAACGAAACCACAAGAGATATTGTTTTCGACAACAACCGCTGGTACCGGATTCGGCTTCAGGTGACCAGAGAGGCCATCCGCGTGTGGATCGACGATGAAAAGGTGATCGATCTTGCACGGGCCGGTCACAGGTTTTCCATTTGGCCCCAACGCGAACCGGAAAGGCCTTTTGGTGTAGCGAGCTACAACACAAAAGCGGCGCTGCGCAACTTCAAGTTCCGCAACCTCTGAGGCGCTATCGCCCGCAGGCCTGAAAACTCCCGCAGCTCAATGCGTCGGGTGTGGGATCCGGCCCGCAGCCCGGGGAAGGAGCAGGCAGCGGCCCCGCGCCTGTGAATACCGCTCCGAGAAGCGCAAGGGGATCAGCGATATTCAAGCGCCCGTCATCGTTTGCATCGAATGCATCGGCACACAACGGTTCTGCTTCGCCTGGGCCGAAAAGGTAGCGCAGCATTGTCACAGCGTCCGAAACCGTGAGCCTGCCGTCTGAGTTTGCATCACCGCGCACGAAAAGGGAACCCGCCGGAAGCACATGCAAAACCGCTTCGCGCGTAACAACACTCCCTGCTTGATTGCTTACGCGGCAGCGGTATCGGGCGCCGTCATCAGCTGAGCTTACCGGTCCGATCCGCAGGAAGGCTCTGTTTGAGTCCGGAATGTCGACTCCGTCCCGCTGCCAAACGTATGTGGGCGCAGGCGCACCGAAAGCTATGGTTGAAATCCGTGCGTACCGCCCCTCTTCAACCAAAATATCCGAAGGCTCGTGGATTATCCGCGGAGCTTGCGGACCGAAGGCCGGATCACGTGCTCCTGGAGATCCCAGGCGCTCAGCGCTCCTGCGCCATTTATCAGGCGAGCTCAATTCGCCGGCCAAAGCCGTGGGCCGGGAAACAAGGGAGAAGCCTTCACCGTCAGCACCGCCCGGCCAGAAACCGCTGTCACGCCACCAAAAAGAGAAGAGAACCGATCCGTCGGGCCGCCGGACATCAAGCGTTTCTCCGTCATCATCCAAGCGCCCGCTGTAAGTGCCTGCCAGTGGAACTCCGGGATAACGGCTGCGGAATGCAGAAAGATCCGAAGCGATCACAATGAAACCGTCAGGCGGCAGAAGAGTGCCCTCAGGGAAGACGAACGATACTCCGCGTGATACAGCAACGCCGGTCAGGTCAAGCGTTTCAGGTCCCGCGTTGTGGAATTCAATAAACTCGAACCTTGAAGCAGGGCCTTCCTGAGCCGGCGGGTTGTACATGATTTCCGAAACCCGCAGAAAGATAAGCGGATCCGCAGGCTCAAAAACGGCTTCAGTAAGTGCGCTCCACTTGCCGCCGTCATAAAGGCGTGCTTTTACAGTGACAGGCGCGTGCAGCTGTAAGGGCTCTTCGTACGGGGAAGCCTCTGAAGCCACCTCTCCGCTTCCGTACGTACGGGGATCGGTCCCGTCCAATGTGAAGTAAATCGTGCCCTCAGCCTCCTCGGGCAGGCTTATGGTCAGCAGGCAACCGGGATCGAAAAGCCCGCCTGAGGGCGAGAAGACAGGTGCAGGGATTCTCGGGTAAAGCCCCGCAGCCTTGAATTGGTTCAGAACGTAACGGGAGCGGTTCGGGAAGTAACCACCAATGAGCTTGTTGAGCTCAACGAGCCATTCGACGTTTCGGGTGTAGGGACGCGAAGGCCTGCGGAAATCGCCCCAGCGCGCGGACTCCACCGCAATAAGTTTATCAATTTCCTGGATCCGCTTCATATACCGCATGGCGGGCATGTTGCGCTCGGGATGTTCCTCGTCCCAATTGCGGTTCTGGGGATCCACGTAAAGAACCCCTCCGGGTGAAAAGTGCTTGTGCACGTGGTCGCCGAAGAGCACCCTGAATTCTTCGTTCGCACGCAGATAGGTGTAAAGCTCTGCAGGGCTGTTGGGCTCGTTGACGTTGACCTGATTTATCGTAACGCTTTTCAGTACGTGCTCTGAGTCCCAAGCGAAGAAGTGGAATTGGGAGCCCGGAAGGACTCTGTTCCGCGCGGCGTACCAATTGTGCCGGGGCCAATCATCGTTGCCGACATAGATGTTCATGATCATGTAATCGCAAAGGTCGGCGACATCAAGGTATTCCTGAATGGCTTCATACGCCGAAATATCCCTGAGACCGGCGCGCGCCGTTGCCATCATCGCGTCCCACGCGCGGCGCGTTCCGGCCATAAGCTGGCCGCCGTCGTGTTTGAAGAGGTCGTATTGCTCGGGCTCTCCGCCAAGATAGGAAGCTGCGAAGTGCTCATCGGCGCGTTCGTGGATTTCATACATGCCCCAGTGAACGCCGTTCAAATAAAGGTTTGCAAAGAATGCATGTGGTGCGTAAGAGCCCATTGCGTTTTGAAGATCGCAGCAGAAAGCATCACGCACATACTGTGCGGGGATCTGCTGGCCGGCCGAAGGGTGAATCCAAGTGAGGTTGAGGTGGGCATCGAGAATAATGTTGTTGAACTCACGTACAGGACTGTCAGGGAAAAGAGGGAACCGGAGGCGGGGCACGCCGTACCTCCCGCGGAAAGCCAGCCTGAAAGAGAGCTTCGGCGATTTCCAAGGATTGGTGCTGCTTCCGCCTTGTATTCTTATACCGCAGTTGACCTGGCAGCCTTTGCGCCCGCCGGGAAAGATAAACTCCACCGAGCACGGCCTTTCCCATGCCATTCCCTCCCTGTTGCCGTTCGAATAGATCCCGCGGTTGCGGTCGAAAAGATCATCGATATCCATGACCACAGAGAGGGTGGGAGCTTCCGCAAGGGCTTGAAGGATCATATCGGTGTAGGCGGGATCCTGGGTGACCCGTTGATCCATGGCGTAGTCGCCCGGCATTGTGATCTGATTCCCCCAAATTGAGGGGAAGCCGGGCGGTCTTGCAGGTTGCGTCAGAACATGCCTCCGGAACACATAGGTTGAACTGACCATACGGGAGGGAAGGTAGCCGTCGCGGTATGCTATAGCGCGGACGCAGATGACAGCTCGATCGGGCGTGCCGTTGATCTCCAGAGGCTTACTGTAGAGCGTTCCGTTCTCAGAGGTGACTTCCCTGCCCTCAGGATCCAGCCTGTAGTAAATGGAAGCGCCTTCCGTTTCGGTTGTGATTGAGACACTGAGCGAGTCGTCGTAGACCCCGTGAGGCGGGCTGAAGACCGGATCAGCTACTATGCCTTCGGCTGTAGGGCCTGAGTTCGGCTCGCCGGGTGTCGGTGTAAGAAAATAGCGCAGCTCGCCCGAATCCGTAAGACCGTAGCTCTTATCAGGCCGCTGCGGAGGAAACCCGGGATCAAAAACACTCAGCGCTTGGGGAGGTGTGTCAGGGCTGAAAAGTCCCAGGTACTCTCCTTCTTCATCAAGCGTGAAATTGGTATGTAATTCGCCTTCGGTGCTCCGCCGATCCTTCCCGGAGGCGAAAACGATCAGAAACTCACCGGGCCCTATTACAATATCAAGAAAGACCCATTGGTCAGATCTCGCCGGATCGTTCGTGAGCGCGAAACCGCCGAGATTTACAGGCTCGGAACCTTCGTTATAGATCTCGATCCAGTCGGGATACTCTCTGTCCTTGTCACGCAGGCTGCTTACGTTAAGCGCCATAAATTCGTTTATCCTCACAGGTGGAGGAGGTGCTTCAGGGTTTAAGCTGTAGCTCCAGGATTGCCCCGAGAAGGGGTTAGGTGGTTCGGCCGTATCGGTGATGCCGTGGTCGGTCGCCCAGGAGACAACGACACCGGGTCCTTCTACAGGGGGAAGACTGAAGCGGTACGGCCCTGCACCCTCCCCTTGAACGGCGACTGCGGGCCGGCCGTTTACAAGGAGATCCCATGGATCGACCCCGGTGACAGGTTCGTCGAAGGTCACCACCACATAGGCCAAACGCCGCAACTGAGCTCCGGGCGGCGGTACGCGCGCGGTGAGCCTCGGCGGAACCATATCCGGACCTGAAGGGTCAAGAAGCTCAAGGTCAAAGAAAAGATCCAAGTTTACAAGAGAAGCATTCAGGAGTTGAACCGCGACCAGGTTCTCGCCCGGCTGCAGATAAGTTGTGGGATCGGGAAGCTCGAATTCCTGCACATGACCCGATTCGCGGCTCTTCTTTGCAATTGCGTCGAAAGGAACCGGGGTTCCGGGATCCCCCGGCGCATTCACCCTTAGGATCTCCGTTCCGTTTATGTACAAAAGAAAGCCATCATCATAATCAACCCGTGCTATAAGTCCGGAAAGGCGGCTCGGATCCGCTACACTGAAGGTCGTCCGCAGATATACACATGTGTAGTTCCCCCGCATCGGAGGATCGAGTTTTGAGAAATTGGTGGCTACTTCGCTTTCGCCGTAACCTAAAGGCGCCGGGCCGCTTTGCCATGCGCCGTCGTTGAAACCTCTCTGGTACCAAAGCAATCCCTGAACCGGAGCCGGCTCCTGTGTGCCCGGCAGAAAACGCCACGTTGCACCGAAAGGAAGGTATGTGACTTCAGCCGCAGGCAAGTTGCAGGGTTTCAGGCCCGAGGTGCAAAAAAACAGAAGGGTAAGGAGCAGACGGGGGAAGGACGGAACTGAGAGGAAATTTTCCAATCGCACCGAATTCTCCTTCGGCAGAGAGTGTTACGAGGCTGCGATTGCACAAACCGCCCGCCCCTTTCGCAATCGGTTGAAGGCCGCCCGTAGCACACAATCCCATTTTAGGGATTGGCCCTTCGAGCCGCAACGGCGGCGCTTCAGCAGGACGGTCGAAACAATAAGCTTCAGTTGCGCTCAGGCCCTCGGTTCTCAAGCACGTAGAGCCCGCCTTGGCCGGGGCAAACGATATCCAGATCTCCGTCCCCGTCAAGATCCACGATCCGCAGCTGAGCGCCTGCTCCCACTCCTGCGTTGTACACAAGCGTGTGGCGTTTGAATGAGTTGCCTTTAGGCCCGATTTCGTACCAGTACACGCCCTGCGGCTCTTGCGATCCGGGGTCAGCCCCTGCATGCCCGTAAAGACGTTTCCCCGTGACGATATCGAGCTTGCCGTCGGCGTTTATGTCGGCAAGCGCAAGGGTGTGGGATTGAGACCATGTGTCGTCAATCAAATGGCGTCGCCAGGAACGCTTCCCATCTTTTAGGACTTGTTCAAGCCAAAAGACCCCGTAGTTGTGGCCCAGGCCGTAGATCAGATCGTTGAGGCCGTCGCCGTTCACATCGTAAACCAGAATCGGAATACCTGTATGGCCGAGGCCCTCTTTTTGGTTGAAGCCCGGCTCCTGCATCCACTGCCACTTCCCTTTCGCCGGGTCCGCCGGTGCTTTATACCAACCTCTGATCGTTACGATGTCGCCGTAGCCGTCTCCGTCTATGTCACCGAAGCCGATTCCGTGTTCATCGCCTTTGCGACCCACTACGTGTTTGACGACCGAGAGGTCCGGCTTGATCTCATACCACCAGATACCCTGCGGCCCGTAGTGTTGGGGAATCACATCCTTGCGCCCGTCTCTGTTCACGTCGACCACGATGAGCCCTTCGGTGGCACCGTCGGTACCGATTGTGTGCGCTTTCCAAAGGCCGGTTTTCCCGGGACCGGGGTTTTCAAACCACCAGATTCCTTTGGTGAACCAGCCGCCGCTTATAAGATCAAGCCTCCCGTCGCCGTTTACATCGGACAGAAACTCCCCGTAGTCATTGTCGTAGAACCCGAATCTTTGTTTGTCCGCAGGGCGGTTCGGAGCTGTCAGGCGGAAGTGGTGCTTCTTCCAGCGATAGGCGGCACGCTGCTTGGGATCTCGAACGAAGCGGTCGATATAACGCGGATTGAACTTTTTCCGTTCACCGGGCCTCTTGCTCCACGCTGCGGCGGGCTGCTCGTACCAATAAGCGCCGCAGGTGATGTCAAGACGGCCGTCGCCGTTTACGTCCATAACCGTAGCGCCTTCGGCTTTCGATCCGGCGTCGATGGTATGGACGACGAAGACCGGATCGCGGCCTGATACCGTTGCAGCGAGAAGACAGCTTAGGAGGAAGTGACGCATGGCAGTTGCTCCTTTCTCTACTTGACGGCCATGGAACCGCCGAACCACAATGAGCACGCGGATATTCCTACTGTATCAACGGCCGTCAGAGTGGAAAAGCCCCTCAGGCGGAAATCCCGGAACCGGCGTATGGAAGAGACGAACAAGAACCCCGAAAGCAGGAACCGTGAAGGCGGCTGGAGAGCCGTGCTGCGCGATCTGCGCGAGAGGTTGTACGGCCATGTGTTTTTCTTGGCCGGCAAGGTGGGGGAGAGGCATGTGGGCTGTCCTGCGGCCCTTTATGCGGCCGGATCCTATATCGCACAATGCTTGGAGCGATACGGCCTTAAAACGAGGTCCGTGGGGTATTCAGTGGGAGGGGTGCATTGTGAAAATGTTGAAGGAACTTTGCCGGGGCGCGATAGTACTTCCGGAAGCGTTGTGATAGGAGCGCATTATGACACGGTGCCCGGAAGCCCCGGTGCCAACGATAATGCAACAGGTGTGGGCGCGCTGCTTGAGTTGGCCAGGCGGTTCTCAGCGACTCGGTTCAGGCGCACACTGAGGTTTGTAGCCTTTGCCAATGAAGAACCACCCCATTTCCAGACAAGCTCCATGGGGAGTCTTGTTTATGCCCGGCGCCTCAGGCAGGCCGGAGAAAAGGTCCTGGGAATGCTCTCCCTTGAGACGATAGGATACTACCGTGAGGAGGCCGGCACGCAGAAGTATCCTTTTCCTCTCGGCTTGTGGTATCCGTCTGTAGGGAACTTCATAGCTTTTGTGGGTTGCCGGCGTTATCGCGTTTTCCTGAAGCGTGTCTTGGGTGCTTTCAGGCGCGCTGTCGGTTTCCCGTGCGAAGGTGCGGCGCCTTGGGCCGGCTTGCCGGGAGTCGGCTGGTCGGACCATTGGTCTTTCTGGCAACAGGGCTACGCCGCGGTTATGGTAACCGACACGGCCTTGTACAGGTATCCGTTCTACCACACGCCTGAGGATACGCCTGAGAAGATCAATTACGAAAAACTGGCAGAGGTGGTGGAAGGCCTTGCGCATGTAATAGCGCGCCTTGCAGGAGGAGAGGAGCGGGACTGACGGCTGCGGTCACTTTGCAGGCGCGAAGTAGAGTTTCCCCTCGCGCCATAAGGGTACCACAAGACCTTGCTCGTGGAGAACCGCAAGGCGTTTGGTTGCCTCGCAGACACTCAGGCCCAATCCTGAAGCCACGTCGCGGTCCGTGCAGGGACGCCTTTTTACGAGCTCCAGAATACGGTCATCAGGAAGCTCTTCAGGGCTTTCCTTTTCCGAAGCAGCGATAGTCTTCTCTGTTACAACGTCCACGGGTACGCTGAAGAACGATTTGAATTCCTCAAGAAGGCTTGTGGGGACGGGAAGAACGTAAGGCTCGCAGGGAGGCCGGGTCGGGGTGTTGAGTTGGACGCGGTCGGGCTGAATCTCCGAAACGATTTGTGCTATCTTTTTTACTTCTGCGGGGACTCCGGTGAGCCCGCGAAGCAGCATTACTTCCAAGTAGAGCTTACCTTCATACTTCTTACGGAATGCTTTGAGGCCTTCGACCACGCGCTGGAGCGTCAGTCCCTCATGTGGTCTGTTTACGAATTCAAACGTGTGGTCATATCCTGCATCAAGCGAAGGAATTACAAGATCGGCCCGGCGCAGCGCCTCACTTACCTCGGCAACATGAAGGAGTGAACCGTTGGTGAGTACTGCGACAGGGATTGAGGTCGACTCCTTGATCCTGCGAATCAGAGTTCCGATTTCAACATGCAGCGTGGGTTCGCCTGATCCGGCGCATGTTATGTAGTTTACGGAATCGGTTTGTCGGAGCGCTTCTTTGAGTTCGCTTAGGATCTCCTCCACAGGAGCGTAACTACGGCGCTTAAGAGTTTTTTCCGTAGTCCGGCCTAACTGGCAATAAACGCAGTCGTACGTACACGTCTTGTACGGAACCAGATCAAGCCCCAAAGAGCGGCCGAGACGGCGGGAAGGGACCGGGCCGTAAACGTATTGGAAACGCTTTGGTTTCACGGCCTTTTCCCTCCTTAGCACCCGCCATGCGCACGAAGCGCTCTTTGTGCGCGGCGCGCGGTGGAAGCGTTCAGGCTCCCATCGCGCGCCGCTTTGCTCCGAGCGTTCGCTGCGCGGTTACTGGGTGGCTGCACCGGCCTCCCTCTCAAGGTCCGAGAGGCGCCTGCGGACGGCATCAAGCTCTGCTTGAAGAGCTTCGGCCTGCTGGCGCAGGAATCTCTGCTCCGCCTTCGGATCTGCCTGGGCAGGCCCCGTCCAAGGTGTTGCAGGCGAGGCCGGAGAGCCGTACCCCCACCAAAGCGGGGCACGGGCCCAGCCCGGCAGTCCGGTTGCGTAGTACCAGTGCCTCCACCCGCGGCCACGGCCTCTGCCCCAGAAGCCGCGGCCCCAACCGCCGAACCCGCGCCCCCAGCCGGGAATCGGGTTCATGTATCCCGGAACACCCCAGCCGGCGCAATAACCGGCGGCTCGTCCTGTCATGGGCCCGAGGCCCCATGGACCGGTTCTGTCTCCAAGCGGCATGGCTCAAACCTCCTTTTTTCTAAACGTCTGGAAACTGCATCCTTCGTTCAAGCCGCTTCACGTTTCGCGGCGGAACCGAAACTACGTCTGCTTTAAAGGACAGCAAAGGGCGTACCAACAGACTTTGCAGGCGGACAAATTTGTAACTGCTTGTGCTGCAAGAACTTAGTGTTTCGGCCTTCAGGCGCCTCCGAGTCGCTGTCTGCAACCCGTCCCGGCGTACGGGTTGCCCTTTGCGCCTTTGTTTCAAAGAATCCAGCGGCGCTTCATGGTTCGAAGGCTCAGTGCAAAGAGCAGCACAGAGGCAAGCACAAGGAGGCTCAAATCGAGCCCGAGGGAAAAGGCGCCTTCAAGCCCGACGGAATGCCTAAGTGCGTCGGCACCGTAGGTGAGCGGCAGTGCATACGACAGCGGTTTTAGAAACCAGGGTAGGTCCTGCACCGGGAAAAAGAGGCCGCAGAGAAAGACCATGGGAAAGCGGAAGAAGTTTGAAAAAGTTTGAGCCTCAAAGACCTCGGTCACGGACACCGCAACAAAGAACCCCAGAAGTGCGCTTGAAAGGGAGATCAGAAGCACGGAGAGCAGGAACGTCGTCCAGCTTATTGCCGAAAGATCCACCAGGAAAAGCGCTATGAGGAGCGGGAGGAAAGAATTGGCGATCCCGAAAAGAACGGCCCCTCCCAATTTCGCCAGCATGAGGAGACCCAGCTCCAGCGGTGCTACAAGCAACCTTTCAAAAGCTCTTGTCCGTTTCTCGAAAGTGATGGTAACGGCAAGCATCGACGTCGTACCGAAAAGAATCGCAAGCGAGATGATCCCGGGCAGAAGCGTTGAAACTTCCTCCCAACTTCGGCCGCTCTTGATGAAGAAAATCGCCGTCCAAGCTAGAGGAAAAAGCAGTCCCCAACTCAAATTGGGCGGTTTGAGATAGTAGATCTTCAAATCCTTGCGTACGATGTTCCAGAAGGCGATCCACCGCCTCACGGGCTTCCTCCCATGTTTTCCTCCCCCGGCCCTTCCCCGCTTTCGGCCCGCCCCTCCTGCGCTCCGCTTCCTGTAAGCTCGACAAAAATGTCCTCAAGGGAAGGACGAATACTCTTGGCTTCCAGAACCGGGAAGCCGGCCTCTTCCAAAGCACGGACCAGAAGCCCGGCCCTGAGATCCTTTCCGCCTTCAGCGCGGATCCGAAAAGCCGCCGGACGCGAAAAGCGGACTTCGGGAAAGCGGCTCCGCAGCAGCGAAAGGGCGAAGCCTGCAGGTTGAACGCAATCGATCTCGATCACGCGGCGGCTTTTTTCCGGTGCAAGCAGGTTTTCCATGCGGTCGATCCGGACGATTTCCCCTTTCGCGATAAAAGCGACACGCTTGCAGAGACGCTGCGCTTCTTCCAGGTAATGCGTTGTGAGAAACACTGTTTTCCCGGATTCATTCCACCGTGCGATAAGTTTTCGGATTTCTCGAGCGCTTGTAACATCAATACCGGTCGTCGGTTCATCAAGGAAAAGAAGCGGGGGATCGTGGATTATGCCTGCAGCAATACAGAGTTTCCTCTTCATACCTTTTGAGTAAGTTCGGAAGAGGCGCCCGCCGGCTTCCTCAAGTTCGAAGACCTCAAGGAGTTCCCTGGCTTTGGCTTCACGCTCACGCTTTCCGATCCCGTAGAGAGAGGCGCAGAAGCAAAGGTTTTCAAAACCTGTGAGCTCCGGGTAGAGGTTGCTTTCATCAGGAACGACTCCTATGAGCCGCTGGGCTGCTTTTGGACTCCTTGCGCAATCGACGCCTGCGATAAAGATTCGGCCCTCATCAGGTCTTGCAAGACCGGTAAGCAGATTTATCGTCGTGGTTTTCCCCGCTCCGTTGGGTCCGAGGAAGCCGAAAAGCTCGCCTGCGCGAACTTCAAAAGAGATTCCACGCAGAGCCTCAACCGGGCCGAATCGCTTGCGCAGGCCTCGGACCTCGATCGCACTTCCAGAAGTACTTTGTGCGTTTTCCATCGGCTGCATAACTGTAAAAAGGTTGCGGACATCCGCCGGGGCGGTTACCGCCCGCTCCGGGAGGCGCTTCAAAAAGCGTGCCATGAATCGAAGCACCGGGCAAGAGTGCAACGCATAAACCGGAGAGCCTCTCGTTACGACCGAGTGCGGACCTTGTTTGCGGAAAGAAAAGAGTTACAATAAGAAATCCGTAGCTTGAAAAGCGCCTCCCGGCCTCTGCGAGGTACGCAATGGAGAAGTACAAAAAGCGGTTGCGGGCTCTGGTGGTTGCGACGGCCTTTTTGTACGTATCAGCGGGCTGGGTGACCCCTCTTCTGCATACCTGCGGCCGGGCGGCTGGAGCACCTTCAGGCCGCTTTGAGCTCAGGGAGGGTCTCTCTCATTACCATTCGTACTCGCACCTCTGCCTGGCATGCCTTTTTTCCACTTCAAATCGGGCGCCTGTCTCAGCGGAAAGATTACCGAAGTTTTCGGGCGAGCCCTTCGGCTGGGTATCGGCGCCAAGTTCGCCTCGGCCTCTAAGGTGCACGGCCCAGGCTCCCAGGGCCAGGGCTCCTCCCACCACGATTCCTACCTCTTAAGTCATTTCAAGCAAAGGACTTAGACCTGCACCTGCAGTGTCCCAAGCAAGGCCGGAGTAAGGAAACGGAGTTTCTGATTCCTCCGGCTGGTTGAAGCCCATGTAGGAAAAGAGGAGGAGCTGTCCCGTTATGAGATTCCACCATGGCGTGGCTTTTGTGGTTCTGATTGCAGCCCAAGTCGGTTTGAGTGCTGAGGCGGCTCAACCTGAAGCACCGCCACTTGAGCTTAAGGACATTCAGGAGTTGAGGCGTTTGGCTGAGAGCGCCGCAGCAGAGGAGGAAGCCCCGAGCGCGGTTCCGGAGGAAAAACCTTTTGAACTTAAAGGTTTGAGCCTGCAGGCTCTGAACCCCGAGATCAGTGTGACAGGGGACATGGTGGGCCGTTTCCGCCACCAGGGAAGGATACGGGAACGCGCGAAATTTCTTTTCCGCTCTCTGGGTATTCACTTTCAGTCCTACCTTGACCCGTACTCGAGGTTTAAGGCCGCGGTTCCTGCAACAAGCGACGGGGTTGAGCTTGAGGAAGCTTATGTCACGCGGTTTGCAGTGCTGCCCGGTGTTGCGATTACAGCGGGCCGGTTCCGGCAGCGTTTCGGGGTGGTGAACAGGTGGCACCGCCACGCGCTGGATCAGGTCGATTTTCCTTTGGCCCTGAAGGACATATTCGGGGAGGAAGGGCTGAGGCAGACCGGTGTGTCGATCGCCTGGACCATGCCGCCTTCCCTGGGCGCCTCGCAGGAACTCGTCCTTCAGGTTACAAACGGCGAAAACGATCGACTCTTCAGCGGCAACACACTGAGCACCCCGGCCTGTCTCATGCGGTACCACAGGTTCAGGGATATCACCCCGGATCTGTATATTGATTGGGGTGGAACGGCCCTTGTAGGCTGGAACCGCACCTGGGACGTTCTCAATGACCCCAGCGATCCCGCAGCCGGAACCCATGCGAAAAAAAGGGAGCTTTCCACCCGGGTGTTCGGAGTCGACCTGACGTTGCTTTGGGAGCCGACTTCGCGCATGCGTTACCGCAATATTGTCTGGCGGACGGAGGGCTATGTCCTGAATCGGGATCTCTTGGCCCCTGATGACGGCAGGCGGGATTCAATCCTTGCTTGGGGACTTTATACGTATGTGCAGTCACGGGTTTCGAGAACCTGGGAGGTGGGAGTTCGTTTCGACTACTATAAACCCGCGGCGAAAGGTTACGCGAATCTGCTTTCGGATCTTTACCCGCTTGTGCGCGACGATGCAAAGGCGCACCGCTGCGGCATAAGCCCGTATGTATTGTGGAGGGAGAGCGAGTTCGTGTGGGTGCGCCTGGGCTACAGTTTCGAAGGCGGCAGAGGTATGGGCTCAGCGCAGCATATGGTTTTCGCGCAGGTGATATTCGCTGCCGGACCCCATAAACACGAGAGGTACTGACCGGACCGGAGAGAGAAGAAAAAGGGGGAGGCGACGTAAAGCTATGTTGAGACAACTTCTGAGACTTCTGGTGCTTGTGTTCTTTGGAAGCGGGCTTTGGGCCGGAGAGGCGCCGAAACTGCGCGTTGTAACGACTCTTCCCGACTACGCGTTTATTGCGCGCTGGATAGGAGGTGAGCGCGTGCAGGTTTCGGCGATTGTGCTCGGGGATCAAGACGCACATTTCATAAGGCCCAAGCCTTCCTTTGTGGCAATGGTAAGAGAGGCTGACGTGGTGGTGGGAACCGGCCTTGATCTTGAGCTGTGGCTGCCGGTTGTTATAGACAAATCGGGAAACGCCAAGGTACGCAGCGGTCAGATAGGGTTTGTCGCCGCTTCCGACGGTATCGAACTTCTTGAAAAACCGGCGCTTCTTTCCAGGCAGGAAGGGGGCGTGCATATTTATGGTAATCCACACATAACGACAAGCCCCCTGAACATGAAAATCGTAGCGAGGAACATTGCCGCGGGCTTGATCCGCAACGATCCGGAAGGCCGGGAGTTTTACTTGAAGAACCTCAAGCGCTTCAACGATGAGATCGACAAACGGCTTTTCGGTCCCGAGTTGGTCCGGCTTCTGGGAAGCGCCACTTTGGAGCGCTTGGCAAGCAAGGGCAAACTGCTGGACTTTCTGGAGCGCTACAAATTCAAAGGCAAGCGCTTGATCGATTACTTGGGCGGGTGGATGCAGCTTATGTATCCCCTCAGGGGCACACCGATCGTCACCTATCACAAGAACTGGGTGTACTTTTTTCACCTTTTCGGGTTACGCGAAGCAGGCACCGTGGAACCGAAGCCCGGTATTCCTCCTTCGGCCAAGCATGTCGCGGAATTGCTCGGGCTCATGCGGGCCCAGGGCGTAAAGATCGTTCTTGCGGCCAATTACTTCGATCCCCAGCGGGTCAGGTCTGTTGCAAGGGGGGCAGGAGCCGAAGCGGTTATCGTGCCGCTTTATGTGGGAGGGGAACCGGGTGTGAAAGACTACTTTTCCCTTGTGGATCTTTGGATAAACAGGCTCAGGGCCGCAGCCCGAAAGACCGGCCTATTGAAGGAGAATCAAAGCTGACATGGAAGGAATGCTGCGGTTCTTCCTGCTCCAAGGAACTTTCCTTGCGGTTGTGCTGCTCCTTCATACTTATCTGGGGCTGCACGTGATACGGCGGACCCTGATCTTTTCCGATCTTGTGCTTGATCAGCTTGCGGCTTTCGGAGCGCTTGCGGGGGTTTACTGGGGGATCGCTTACGGAAGCGTGGGCTCATACCTGTGCGGCGGCGCTGCGGTCCTTGTGGGAGCTTTGCTTCTTTCGGCTCTCAGGCCGAAGAGAACCGAAGTGCCGCGTGAGGCCGTGATCGGCGCTCTTTACGCAGGAGCCCTTGTCCTGACGCTTCTTCTTGCGGATAAGCTGCAGCGGGGATCCTCCCTTGTGACCAAGACTCTGAGCGGCGCTTTGCTGTGGGTCGACTGGACGCTTGTATCGGTGACATGCGGTGCTTATTTGCTCTTGGCACTCTTTCACTGGCGGTTTCGCCGGCGTTTTATCGATCTTGCCGAAGGAAGGTGCTCCGAAAGTGGGGAGCGGCTTTGGGATTTTCTTTTCTTCTTGACCCAAGGGGTCATCACGGTCTTGGTGGTTCCTGTTGCAGGAGTGCTTCTTGCCTATGGGTTGCTTATGATTCCGGCC
>CAZGYL010000026.1:0-17226 GCA_964529985.1 uncultured Planctomycetia bacterium
ACCCTCTACAGGCTGGGCCTGAGCGAGGAAGAGGCCAACGTAGGGGAACGCGGTGCCATTTGCGAGAGGTGGCTTGCTTCGACCACAAAAGCCGACAATCCGGTGGGGCCGGAAGACGAAGGGCTGAGTTATCTGAAGCTTGAAGGCGGCGAATCGATGACGCTTAAGGAAGCCGTTGAAATCGGAGCGCCGCTTATTATGGGTGAAGAGTATGCCCGCACCCACCCAAAAGGGCTCGGCCGGTTGGCGAAGATTTACGATTTCGCAGCCAGGATACCGCACCATTACCATCAGATGCAGAAAGATGCCGAAAAGGTCGGGGCAAACGCAAAAGAAGAAGCTTATTACTTCCCCCATGACGTGGACATGGGCCCGCACCCTGAGACCTTCTTCGGCGTACACCGCTGGATAGTGGAAGACAAGAAACAGGAAGAAGTGATTTTGCCGCTTCTTGTCGAATGGAACAGCGACATAATCCTCAAGCACGCCTGGGCCGAGCTGCTTGTCCCGGGTGAAGGCTTTCATGTACCTGCGGGTATTCTGCATGCGCCCGGTACGGCTGTAACGATCGAGCTCCAGGAGGATTCCGACGTTTTTGCAATGTGCCAGGCACTTGTGGCGGGAAAGATCATCCCGAAGGATCTGCTCTTCAAGGATGTAACGCCGGAAGACCGTGAAAAGTACGGCGAGCGGATAATACTCGAACAGATCGACTGGGAGCTTTGCTCCGATCCTTATTTCTACGAGAACCGCCACCTGAGCCCCGTTCTGGCTGAAGAGCAACCGGGCGGGCGGGAAGACTGGATCTACTACAACACCCGGAAGTTCAGCGGCAAGCGTTTGGTTGTGAAGCCGGGACAGAGCTTTGTAACCAAGGAGAAAGGCGTATACTCGCTCCTTGTCTGGAGGGGTGAAGGGACATTCGATGGGATCCCGATCAAAGGGCAGTCCCCGGGAGATGACGAACTCCTTGTAACGTATCAAAAAGCCGTTCAGCCCCTCGAGGTCAAAAACACGGGTACGACCGATCTTGAGATTATCAAGTTTTTCGGGCCGGATATCAATCCGGATTGCCCGCGCATCAAGCCTCGAGGCCCCCTGGCCGAACGCCTGGAGAAGATGTTTTGATCACTCTCCCGCAGGCGGCTTGCGCCTGAACCTGCGTGCTGCGCGCCGAGCGGCCTCTTCAAAAGGCGAGAGGGTCTCCCGCCTCTCCCGAGCCTGAGGCTCCGGAGAGGCGCGCTGGTGCGCCTTGCCTTCGGGCGCGGCTTTCCGCCCGCGGCGCAAATGAGGAAGCCGGATTTTCAAAGCGGCTTTCTTTGCCTTCTCAAGTGCAACGCCGACAACCGGAGGCAGACTGATACGCGGCGGTCCCAGTCTCCGGAGCGCAACCTCCAAGACGTGTCCGGCAAGAAGAGCGATAAGAAAAGGCACAAGCAGAAGCAGAGGAGCCGCCCTGCCTCCGCCGCCGCTGTAAACGCCGTCCCATGTGATCCGCTCCGTCCCTCCTGTCTGCTCTGCAAGCAGGCGCAGCACCCTGTATCCTGATTGAGGGTCTTTCAGAGGCTCGAACTCGGGTGAATATGGGAGACAAAGGGGAGGCCCCCGCACGACTTTTCCGTCCGGAAGCACAAGCGTGGTCAGATGGATCCCTTTTCTGTCAAAAGGAAACTCTGCAATAAACTTTCCGGCTTCAACCTCCTTAAGCTGCAGTTGAAGCGTTCCTCCTTCCACGCCGCTCACTACAAGTTGAGCCTCTGTAAGAGCCTCAAGGAGCTTTTGGTCATTCGGGTCCACCTCGACTTCCACAAGCGCGCGGTTTCCGCGCCTTACGGCTCTCACGTATACACCTTCGGTTTCGCTTCGAGCGGCAAAGCGAAGGAGCGATACCATGAAGGCATCATAGTGGGCCCAAGAAAGAAAAGTTTTTGCGTCCGTACCGCTTGCAGCCGCAGCGAACGCCGCAACCCGTCCCGCTCCCCGCCTCCAGAAGGCAAAAAGCGGCACGGTCTCCTCGCACTCGCCTATAAGCCCCAGGTTGGCCTCGGGCCTGAGCACGGTTACGTTAAACCCGTCGAAAGCAGGCTGTTCCAATCCGCTTTCAACAGGAAAGATCAGGTTCAGGTCGGGCAGTATTTTTCCTTGAACCTTCTCCTCGGCGTATCCGCTTTTCAGAACCTGCATGGTTGCAAGGCCGAAGATTTGAGGCAAGGCTCGAGGGTTTCGTACAAAATAGACCTGCCCTTCCGTTTTCCGTGCGATCATCGTAAGAAGCTCGGCCGTGGCGTCCGTCCTGGTGCCAAGCCCGATCACCGTTACCGAAGCCCCTATCTTCCGCAGAATTTCCGTAAGCTCGGCGCAGCGGCCGGGCTTCTGTTCTTCGGCATCAGCGGCATCAGCGAAAAGAATCAGGTGCCGCGCGGCTCTGTCGCTCCGAGCAAGCAAAGAAGCGCCCACCTCAAGAGCGATATCGGTCATAATCCCCCCGCCCATCGAGTCGATCCTGCGAACCAAGCTCAACAAAGGAGCCTTGCGCTCCACATCGGTCAGCGGAACGACAAGGTGGGCTTCGCTGTCGACCGCAACCACCGCAACCTGATCGATTCCGGTGAGAAGCTCGATCGCAGCGCAAGCTCCCATGTTGGCCAGGTCCATCTTCCGCAGGCCGCCTCCAACAGGAACCGCCATGCTTCCCGATCGATCAAGAGCAATCACCACGCATGTTGAAAACCGGCGGTACTTGCGCCTGATTTCCATCGAAAGAGGGAGCAACGGATCGATGTTCGAGCGGAAGTAGCCGCCCAAACCGAAAGAATGTCTCCCGCCTGTGAGAATGAACCCGCCCCCGAGCTCGGTGATGAAACGAGCAATAAGTGCGTCGGCGCCTGGAGGGAACTCCGTAAGGGGGACATCCTCAAACACTACGGCTTTCGTTTCGCTCAGTTGCTCAAGTGATGTCGGAAACTGCGAAGGCGCAATCACCTTAACCGGCAGGTCACCTTTCTTGAGCGCCTCGGTCAGATCGTCCTCACCGCCGTCGGCGTTAACTATCAGGCAATGCGAAGGACCGACCACCCGAACTGCTCCGAGAGCGCGGTTGTTTTCCGGCCTCCTGTCCCCGGGCACTTCCACCACCGCGCTGTACGTGTGTATCCCCGGCTCTTTGAGCCTGTCATAAAAGGGAATCTCCTGAAGGCCTTCGCGCAGGGAAACCGCCACAGCGCCGATCGGGGTTCCATCTCGAAACACGGTGACGGTGGCACGCATCGGACGCCGTGCTATGACAGGCACTGCCAAGCGGAAAACCGCACTCCGCCACACCGACCGCGGCAGGATCAGGTCCTGCAATGCGGCCGGATCCTCAAGACCGCTTTCAAGGTGAACGAAGTCAACCGGGATTCCGCGGTTCCGCAGCCAGGCTGCGGCCTGAAGCGGAGAAGCGCCTGTGAAACGGCCGTCGGATAAAACCACAACCTTACCTGCTCGATCCACCGGAATTGCAGCCGAAGCCAAGCGCAGCGCTGCAGCAAGATCGCTTCCCTCCGGATCAATCCCCTGGTCGGATATACCGGGTATCCCTGCAGCCTGCGGCGGTGCGGCTAAAAGCCCGTTTCTGCCGAAAACAACAAGTCCCAGTCTATCTCCCTTGCCTCTCTTTTCAGCAAGCAAACGGATTATTTCCTCCTGCCGCAACTTCTCCGCAGGTGCTATCGAAAGCGATCTGTCTGCAACCACCACGACATCGGTGCCCGGTGAAGCGCGCCTCACCGCGGGACCGGCTGCAAGAAGCGCAAGCAGAAGCAGAAGGAATCCGCGCGCGATCTGAACAGGCCGGGCGGCGTTGCGAACCGAGTACCATAAGATACCGAGGGGCACGAGCACGAGGAGAAAAGCCGGTTCAAGCAGCGTCATGGCCTCCCTCCCCGCGCAAGAGCAGCCAATTGGCTGCAAGCGCCGAAGCGGAAAGCAACAGAAGAATCCAAAAGAGAGGATCTTCACGCATGTAGCGCTCAAAAGCCGTAAAAGCGCCCGGCGCGGTTTTTCGCCCGGTCCTTGTGCGTACGCCCGAATTCAAGGGCCTCAAATCGCTCTCTTCAGGGTCGTGCCAATTGCAGCCGAGGGTGAAAAGAAGCTCCCGGCCCGCTTTGACCTGGATAGGAAGAGCTCTCTGGGGCAGCGTCACAAAAACTTCGGTGTCGTAGGGCATTGAGCGGCTCCAGCCCGGTCCCACCAAATGCAGCTTTTCAGCCCGGCGATCCTCCAAACGCAGGCGCACGACCTCACCCGCTTGGACAACCTGTGAATCTGGGCCGGGAAGCTCTGCGGCCCTTGCCTCAACAATGTTGTGAATGAGAACCGGAAAAGCGGCTGTCCGGGCCAGGTTTCCTTGCGCAAGATCGCAGTTGAAGAAGTATCCGAGGTGTGGCGGGGGCGCCTTGTACAGAAGAGGGACTTCGCCTGCAGAAATGATCGGCACCGAAACTTTGAAAGGCGGATTCTGAACCGCGCTCCAAAGAACACCTTCAACCGAAACCCCCACAAGCAGGGGATCGGTGGCATCTACCGTGTAAGGACCTGCAAACAAAACATCCTTATCGTCCCGGCCGAAAGGCGGAAAAGCTACGATCCAAGCACCGCGCGGAGCTTCTGCAGCTTCAGCAAAAGGCAGAAACACCAAGTCGCAAGGCGGGCTCTTTTCGATCCGCGCTTTCGGAATGGAAAGCAGTGCGCGCCTGAGCGCCGCCCCGCCCTCACCTCTGAGCAGATTCAGACACCGAACTTTCCTCCGCGGGAAAGGCGGTAGGTAGACACGATTGTCAACCGGAAGGGGATCGGACGGAAGTTCAGCTACAAGAAGAGGAGCGCTGCTCGGTACGGTAAAAGAAATCGTCATGGTGCCTGTTTTCTTGTACGTGCGTTCAAAAACGATCCGCCCGGCCTTCTTCCCTGCCGATAGCGGCGTTTTGAGTGCATGAACCGTAAGCGTGAATTCCCCTCCCAGACCGTAGTCAGCCACAGTAAGCCGAACAAGATCCCGTTTTTCCCCGAAAGGAGTACGCCGTGCATTTAAAAAAGCCCTGTTGCCGAGAGGCTCACCCACTGCGATCCAGCGGCTTCCCGGCGGAGGGTCTCCTTCGGGCAGGTGGTCCGTAAGGAACACAACTTCGCGGTCACTGAACTCTCCGGCCAATGCAAGCGCGGGCTCCACGTTCGCACTGTGTCCCGAGGGGTCCCACCCTTGCAGCGCCTGCGGCAGAAGGTCCGGGTTCGCCTCCGGCCCGAGCAGAATCCGGGGTGGATCGCCGCTTACGACAACGGTGATTCGGTCGGGCCGTACGCGCCTCAGCTCGGCGAAAAGCCGCTTTATCGCTCTGTCTTTGAAAGAGGGGCCTCCCGGCGGCTTCGCCTGCATGCTTGCGCTTCCGTCAAGTACAAAAGCCACCTTCCTGAGCAGCCTTTCCCTCGTGCAACTTGCACCTGCAAGAAGCAACGTAATAAACAGGCATGCGCTCAACTCAAGCAGAAGGGAAAGGGTCGCCCGCGGCGGGCGGATACGCCTTCCGGCGGGAGTGGAGATCAACGCGCGGGACCAAAGAAAAACAGCAGGCACCTCCTGCCTGCGGCTCCGGCGCTGAAAAAGGTGAATCGCAACAATCAAAGGGAGCGCTGAAAGCCCAAGGAGTCCCCAAGGTTGCAGGAAAGTCATACCGTTTCCACCATGCCCGCCCTGAGAAGTCCGGTAACGGATTCCTCCAGGGAATCCTCCGCACGAAGAGCGCAAAGGAGAGCCTTGGCACGCCTCGCTTCTTTTTCGATTTCCTCAAAAAGGCCGTGGAGCCTGGCGCGGTACCTGCCGACAACCTGCTGCGAAACCACGGTTTGGAGAACCGACCCGTCTTCAGCGTCCACAAGCCTCAATGCTCCGCGGAAAGGAGGATCGAGTTCTTCAGAGCCGTTCAATCGAATGAGAAACAGCCGGCCTGCACCCCGCGCCAAATACCCTAAAAGCGCGTGCGGGTCATGAGGAAAAAGGAAATCGCTGATGACGACCCGCACGCTGCGGGGTCCGAAGCCCCGGAGGCCGCCGGGGCTGAAAGGCGGGTGTTTGCGCTTGAAAGTAAACCGTAATTTCCACGGATCGGTTATCCGCTCCGGCCCCCTCTCACTTATGAGAGCAAGGTGAGCATGATCGCGAAGAGCCAACAAGCTGAAGAAGAGTACCAACTCAAGGAGGCGTCTTTGCTTGGCCTCGCTCATAGCCATGGAGGCCGAATCGTCGACCACGAAGTCCACCCTGGGAGCCACCTCTTCCCTGAACAGCCGCACGGTGAGTGTTTCGGTTCTGGCGTAAGCTTTCCAATCGATCGTCCGGGGGTCGTCTCCGGGTGCATACGAGCGGTAGTCTTGAAATTCCACCGACGAACCGGTTGAGCTTCCCGGTCGATCTCCCGGCCGGCCCGCAAGCAAGACACGCCCCCATGCAAAGCGGAAACCTCCGGCAAGAGCGCCCACGCGAGAAAGATCAGAGTCCATAGCCGCGTTCATGCTGCTGGAGAAGCTTGCGCTCCTTCACAAAAGACAGAATCGTAATCAGGGCCAAAGACACAGCACCTGCAAGCCCCATGGGACCGATTACTTTCATAAGAGAGGCCTTATCCGCGTAACTCAATTCGGCAGCCAAAGAAACGAAAGGGTTGAAGGCCCAAACAGGGGAGAGCTTGGAGGTTATGCCGGCAGCCAAAGCCAGTCCTGCGGCGGTCAGGATAGAGAGCAACAGGAAGACTCCGATCACAAGCCAGCGTACTTCGGGCCTGACCCGGGGATTTATGAGATCAAGTGCCAAGGTGGGAACCCCGATATAAAACAACAGGTATACGTAAAGCAGAAACGGAACCCACATTTCCTTGTAAAAAAAGCTTTTGGCCGCACGAAAACCGGGAGACCAAAACAAGATCTCAAAAAGCAGGGCCGCTGAAAGAAGCGCGGTGTAAGCGACGCTACGGCCCGCTCCCGGCCCGAAGAAAAGGAAAAGAATACTGGAGCGGCGCTTCTTACGTAACAGATAAGGGGAGCAGGTGAGATCCCCCGCCACGGCCCCCAGCCCGCATAAGCCGATCAAAATGACTTGCAACGAGACGACTCCTCCGAACTTGACCCCTCCAGCGAGCAAGGGAGTCGACACGTAGCCGAGTGTACCTCCAACGGGAGCCGAGCCCTTTTTCAGCGCGCAAACACATACCACACTTGCTGCAAGAAGGAGGAACCAAACCATTCTCGCGGCGCTTGTGCGGTCAAGGTGACGCGGCAGCACCCGGCTGCGTGCGGAAAAAAGCATACAAACTCCCAAAGCCGTTGAGAACGCCGCAAGCACGATATCGAGCCTCGTAAAGCTCATACCCGTGAAGACACCCATCGAGTAGACCGTCATAATAGGAGCTGAAAGCGTAAAACACCCGGCCGCGAACAACAGAAAGAAAATTCGGCGCGTTGCAGTGGGGTTCTCACCCATTGTTATGGCAAGCACAACCGTACTTAGGAACGCTCCGGCGAAAGGCGAAAGCAACATTCCGGGGATAAGAAAATCCAAGCGGACGCCGCCCAGCAGATATGAAGCTGCGGTAAACGGCCCCAGAGCGGAAAGAAAAAGAAGAAGCACGATAAGGGTGAAGAAAAACCTGCCCAACACCAGTTGCCAGGCGGAGAGGTTGGTTATCCGGACAAGCTCCTCATCGCGGCTGCGTTCGCTTGTAATGGTCTGCCAGCCCACCAGCGTAGGCACCACGAAGCAGCATAGGAACCAAAGCAAAGACAACAGCCCGCCTGCAATAGGCGCCCCGCTTGCTGCAACCGGAGCCTGCGCGCAGATAATCATGCCGATGGCCATCAAGCCGATGAAAGAGACCACAAAACCCTTGCTTCGAAGTCCCTGCCGTAGCGCACGGACGAAGATGGGATTGAGCGAATCCAAAACCGCCATGATCGCCTCTTCCGCCTCCTACTGAACCTTTCCGTCTGTAAGCGCCAGGAAAAGCTCTTCCAGCCCGCCGTGCTCCTGGTGAAATTCAGTCACCTTGTATCCCGAAGTGATGAGTTTGCTGAGCAACGCCGCTTGATCCTCGCTTGAGCCCGCGAAGTCAAGCAAGAAGCCCTCTCCGTCACGCCGGACGTTCTGCACATGCGGCTGCTCAGCCAGGAAACGAAGCGGATCGCCCGGCCCTCCGGCCAGCCTGACGCGCAACCTGGCCGGCCCCTGAGCCATTGCCATGACCTCCTTTATGGCGCCTTCAACCCTGAGAACGCCCCGCTCGATGATCACGATCTTATCGGCGATCTCAGAGAGCTCGGTAAGCACATGGCTGCTTACAAGTACGCCCTTGCCCTGAGAGGCCAGCACCTTGAGCAACTCGCGCAGCTCAACACGTGCGCGCGGGTCAAGACCCGCCGCCGGTTCGTCCAAAATAAGCAAGTCGGGATCGTGGATAATGGTTCGCGCAAGCCCCACGCGCTGGCTCATGCCCCGGGAAAGCTTGGCCGCCGGGCGGTCCAGCAGCCCGGAGAGATTCAGGAACTCTATGACCTCCTCGAGGCGCTTGCGCTTGGCCCGCCCCCGCAACCGGTATGCCGAGGCGAAAAAATCCAGATACTCGCGGACTGTAAGATTCGCAGGCGCAACAGTGTAATCCGGCATGAAACCGAACCGCTGCCGGACCTTGTAAGGCTCCGATACAACCGAAACCCCGTCGATCAGCACATCTCCTCTGTCCGGGATCTCAACCGTCGCAGCGATTCTCAGCGTTGTGGTCTTACCCGCGCCGTTCGGCCCCACAAAAGCGCAAATGCAACCGGCAGGCACATTGAAACTCAGGTCCCGAACGGCCACAACACGGCCGAAAGTCTTCGTGAGTCTCTTGATCTCAAGGAGCATAGCGGATCCAACCCCCGATTACATGGAGTTCCTCTTCGATATCGCCCTCAAAAGGCAACTTGAAGAAAGGAGAGCCGGCGGCAACCGCGATAAAGCCGCCTTCTTTTGTTGACACCCAATCGCTCCTCCCGACAATCTGATCCCAGAGGTACTTCTTTCCCGCATACCCCCAAGCTCGGGCGAAGTGGAAATCAACCGCCGGCTCGCCGAGATCTTCGAGCCTTACCTTCTCTCCGGGCGGTACCTCCCGGGCTCCGTAGATCCTGCCGCCCATGTTGACGAAAATCTGCTTCAAGTGAACGTTCAGTCCGTTCGTAAGAAACGCCTCCTTTTTCCGCTTCTCCACCGTGACACACAGCTGTGTGGTCCGGACCCTCCCGCTCAGAATTCTCTGGATCTTAAGCGGCTGCAGAATGCCTGTTACGCGCTGCACAGGCCCGGTTTCCCTCCTGAAGAAGGGCGGCAGGACCTGCACCGTGAAAAATTCTTCCGGCCCCAGCGTAACAACCCGGGGAGGAAGCGCGGCCTGCGTGTAAAAAGAGGTCCAGGTCGACTCGATTGCCGCACGCGGGTCGAGGATTGTAAACGTGGAAAGAATCACGCGCGGCACGATTCCTGTTTTAAGCAACGTGGCACCAAGTAGAAACACAATGCAAATCAGGCTCAAGACCGGTGCGGTGACGACAAGCAGCAAAGGACGCTTCAATCGGTTGATCAGAAAAAGATTTACAGGGCCTGCAAGCACGACGAAACAAAGCAGCACGACAAGGAACGTGTTCCCCGTCCCCTTTACAAATCTTGCAGTGATATCTTTTTCGATCTCAGTTATAACGAAGTATTCCTCACCCCCCTGCGTTTGCACAATCGTGTTCAGCCAATATGCAGCGCTTTGTCTCGCGGCGACACGCAGGACCGGCTTCATTCCCGCAGGCAATGAAACTCCTCTTCCGCCCGCGCCTCTTGAATCCGGTACGACAAACACGCTTCCCAGAAGAAACGAGCGCATGTACCATTCTTCCTTCTCTCCTCGGCGGTCCAATAAGCCCGAAGCACCTTCCGGGAAGATCCTTTCCGGCTCAACCCCAAGCAAGACCAGGGTTCCGCCCATGGCGACATACTGCCAGAGCGCTTTGAGCTGTGCCGGCTGGAGAGCCGATACAGCCGATTCGGTCACCGCTACAGCCGGAACCACCAGATATCCGTACCAAATATGAGGCGGAACCGCAGACGGGGGGAGCGTCCAGCAACCGATTCTTTCCCCCACAGCCCTCCGCCCGCCCTTTACAAGCGGCAAGGAGCGGACCTTAGGCAAAGAGCCCGACACCTCTTTCGCTATAAGAAGCAACTCGGGGTTAGAGGCTTCTCCGGGGCGGGAAGGAGCCTCGACTTCGAGCGAAAGAAGGGCCCCTTGCTTGGTGCCGACGATCTCCTCTCCTTCGTAGACCGTAATCCGGGCTGAATACCCGCTGAGGCCGAAAAAAGGGTAGGGATATGGAAAGGTGAGTTCCTGCTTTCCTCCGGCTGAAAGGGAAAAGTCCCGCTCGAAAAGTGCTTTTCCGGAGGGCCCCTCGACCGCAAGGATCAGGTGGAGCTTTCGATCCCTGCCTGACAGATCGGTCAGCCTGCATCGTATCGGGAACACCGAAACACCTTGCGCCACATACTCGGTCCCGAGCCACGGCACCTCTCTGACTCCCGGCGTAGAAAAGTCCCACTCCCTGTATGGGCCTGACGCCCGGACCACGCGCACCTGAACGGCGCGTTCCCTCGGCGCCCCCCGGAGCACGATGAACTCAACCGGCCATTCCGAGAAGAGGGAAATCCTCACAGCCGGAGTTGTACCGCCCGCCGGCCCGGCAGCCAGCGCAAGGGAAAGCGCAAAAAATATCATGGCGCGCCGCCTCCTTCTTCCTCACCGGGTAACTGAACGGTCGAGGGGAGCTCTTCCTCGATCTCCGAGATCACCTTAAGCAGTTCCCCTACCACACGGCAGCCGTCCCAGTTTTCCAGCCTGGCGGAAAAATCAAGCACCAGGCGGTGAGCCAGTGCCGATTCTGCGATTGCACGCACGTCGGAGAACCCTACCGCCGGCTTTCCCCGCATAAGGGCGAGCGCACGGCTTGCAGCACCAAGTGCGATGACACCCCTGGGGCTTGAGCCGTACCTCACAAACTTGCGCACGAATTCCGGCGAAAGGTGCCCGTTCGGGTGAGTCGCAGCCACAAGTCTTGCCGCGTAACGGGCTACCTGAGGGGGTAAAGCCACCCTGTCGGCGATTTCAAAAAGCCGCTTGAGATCTTCCGCCGAAAGCACGGGATCAAGCCGTGGGGGTTCGCCGTGAACCCTGGTGCTTACTATGCGCTCCAGAACGCCGCGGCTTACAGTCGGCACATTGACCTTGAAGAGAAAACGGTCAAGCTGGGCCTCGGGAAGAGGATAAGTCCCTTCGAGCTCGATCGGGTTCTGCGTAGCGAATACGAAGAAAGGCTCCGGGAGCAGGTGGGTCTCACCCATTACGGTCGCCCGTCGCTCCTGCATAGCCTCAAGGAGCGCGGCTTGGGTCTTGGGCGAAGCGCGGTTGATCTCATCGGCAAGAAGCAAATTGGTGAAAATCGGACCCGGCCTGAATTCAAACTTCTTGCGGCCTTCCTCCTCGTGAATCACGTAAGTTCCGGTTATATCCGCGGGAAGAAGATCCGGTGTAAACTGGATTCTTCGGAATTCAAGGTCAAGCAGCCTGGCCAGAGCCTTAACGAGTTCCGTCTTACCGAGTCCGGGAAGCCCTTCAAGCAGCACATGTCCCCGGGCAAGCAGGGCGCAAACCGTCTGTTCGATGACATCCTCTTGCCCGTATAGAACCCTGTTGAGCTCGGCGAGTACCCGGTTTATCGCTTCAGCCGCCCATGCGACTTCTTCAGGGGAGGGCAGCGCAAAAGCCCCTTCACGATTGACATCACCGCCGTTCGGTTCACTCACCTTTGCCTCCGTTTTGACCGGCTCCCGGAGAAGCCGCTCGGAAGTAGCGTTTCACGGTCTCAAGCCGGCTCGGCGGAATCGGTACGTCCGGGGGCCCTCGGACCGCTGCAGAGGTATGCCTGCCGGCCACAGCGCTCCGGCCCGTATCCGCTGCAGGGACATCGGGCCGGGCTTCCTCAGTAAGAAAGACGTCTTTCTCAGAAGGCACAATAACGCGGGGTGCTACAGGCTGCGGTTTTAAAGAAACCCGCGGCGCCTTTTTCCCGAAAAGAAGCGGAGCCGGACCGGGCCCGCGATCGATTCCACCTCGCCCGGGCGATCCCGCCTTCCTCTCCTTTCTGTAGCGCCATCTCTTTGCCAGTCCGTAAGAACTTCTCCCGCAACCCAGACAACGTGCACTTTCAGCCAGGCACCAAAGCCTGGATTTGCAAGAGCCCAAGCGCTTCCCCGCCGACCGGCATGCTTTAAGCAGCTCCTCAGCCAAACGTTTCAAATCCTCGGGGGAAAGCCCGGCGGAAATCCCCCGGCGGAGCTTTTCCGAAATCGCCTGCGCCTGCTTCGAGAGGGTCCCTCCCAGCCCGGCTCCCTCAAACTTCTGCGCCATGGTGCTCAAAGCCGCACAAATGCCTGCACCGGCGGGAGCGTTTGCAACCCGGGAACTTGAAGATCCGGCCCCGGCCCGTGTTGCAGTTCGCTTTTTCAAGCGTTCGAGTAAAGAAGCAAGCTCTTTTTCAAGATTCTTAAGCTCCTCTTCCCGCTTAAGTAAAGAGCGCGCAAGCCGCTTGATAACTTGATCGATTTCGTCGAGAGTTGCAGCGTCCACTTTCCTGCGCGTCTTTTCCTTCAGTTTCTCAAGGGCCTTTCGGATCGGCAGGTTTTCCTTGCGCGCAAGGGGAAGCTCTTTTGCAAGTTCGGCTTCTTGCTCCAGAAGATTCCGGAGTTTTTCCTGAAGAGGCGTTGCAAACCGCTCGGGAGCCCTTGCAGGCACGGCGAAACTCGCGCAGAAAAACGCCAAAGCTGCAACCGCAAGAAACCCGTTCGGCGGGAATCTGAGAACGGGAAGCGGAAAAGACCTCAGGCGCAAGGGTAATCGCTCGGCCCACCTCGGGTCGCCGCTTTGCGCCACAGCAAGGAGCAAGCCGTCTGCACGACCGAGCTTATCTGCGAGAGCAAGACAAGTGGAACGGGCGGGCCTGCGATAAAAAGAAACGGCGACGGCAGCGAGAATCGAAACGCCGGGCAGCAACCATACCCACTGCAGGTAAGGAACCGCAGCGGGAAGAAGCCTGCGTACTGCAAGAACCACGGTTCCGCCCAGAAGCCCTGCAACAGCAAGAAAAGGAGCCAGGTGCTGGAAAAACCTCCCCAGAACCAGAATGCGCATAAGCCGCCCGATGCGCTTGCGCACCGAGGCCTCCAGTAGATACACGCCGGCATCGAACACGACGGCCCTTCTCCCGGATACGCTCAATACTCCTACGGGCGCAGCTGAAGGGGCCGGCGGAGGCCTTCTCCCGAAGCCCTGCCCGCTGCTGCGTCCTCCTTTTGCTGAATAAACTATCAGAGAACCCCAAGAGCTTCAAGAAGCCGCAATCCCTACCGAGAGCCTTCGCCGCCTTGTTCCTCAAGGAGGGCTCTTTCCCTGCGGCGGGCACGAAAAGCAGCAAGCGCCGAACAAAGGGCGCCGAAAGCTGCAAAAACAAACAGGACCCTAAACCGAGCGGCATCAAGATCGCCGGTCTGTGCAAGATCTACAGCCCAAAACGGATTGAGGGCTCTTAAGACCGGGAAGACCCGGCCGGCCCGATAAGCAGAGGTGAGGTAAGCTGAGGCTCCCCCGCATAAGGATCCAAAAGCAAAGACGTATGCTCTGCGGACCAGGCTGGGCGAGCGGGGCGCAAAAAGTTCAAAACAAAGAATCGGAGGTCCCATCACTCCGGCCGCGTAACACAGAACGAGAGCAGGCAATTGCAGTGCCTTTTCTACGTGGTTTTCTCCGCCCACAAGCGCTATGCAGTACAACAAAACCCCAGATAAGCCGACAGCCGTAAGAAGCGACGTATAGGCGATACTGCGATGCAGCCCGGGGCCGCAGAAGAAGAAAAGCACAGGCCGGCGCCTTGCCGTCCTGAGAAGGTGTGGGGCGCAGACCGGATCGCTTGTTAAGAAGAAAAAAGCGCAAAGGCCGACAAAAAGCGCAAGGAGCGTGAAGAACTCCTTGAAGTCGTATTGTTCCAAAACATAACCTGAGGGACATACAAGGTACAGGAGCTTTGTGAAACCGGCCCGATGGTCAAGCTCAAGGAAGCCCACAACGGCGAGAGTGCCGAGAAAGATTCGCGCGAACACCGGCCGGTCATAAGTAAATCTTCGCTCGGCAAGGTGACGGCCGGGGGAGGGCGTACGCAATAGACCGTCCACCGGCTGCAGGCAGCCGCAAGAGGCAAGCGCCCGTCCACGTAAGTTTCCGTGTAAAAGGCTATCGGAGGCTTCGGTCCGAAGTAAAAGTAAGCCGCCGCTGGGAGAGTGTAAGTTTCCCGGGTGGACCGGAACAAACCCACAGCAGCGCGCAAAAAACGCGTTTACCGCCACTTCAATCCTACCGCCCTTTTCACCGGCCGACTTCGGCTGTTACTTTAGGCCCGCTCAGGGAGATCACCCACATATCGCCTTCTTTTCCGAAAGTACATTGCCCGCTTCCCTCCTTCAGCGAAAGCCTCGGAAATGCGCTCGGCTTGTAGGGAGCGGGGATCTCGATTCTCGCTCTTAGTCCTTGAGGAATCTCAACCGTGATGCGGAAGCTTTCGGGTTCCCGCCGCCACGCCACACCCACCGGGCCTTTGGGCGTAGGCACTCTGCCCTCCGCCCACTTGAGATCTCCGGGCTGAGGCGCCACAAGAACCGTTCGGAACCCGGGACTCGCCGGCCTGACACCCAACTGGTAAGCGCTCAAGAAGTAAGTGGGAGCGGCGCTCCATGCGTGACACCAGCTCCGCGTCCAGTGCAGGTGCCCCGGCCGCGGAAAAGTTTCCCAGCAGGTTGTGGAGCCTTTCTCGAGCATGAATCCCCACTTCGAGCGGCTCAGTTGAAGTATCTTCTCAAAACGGCCCATTGAGGCGAGCGCCTCAAAGATAAAGAACATCATAAACGGGCTTCCCGCTTGCACGAAACCTTTGGGCGGCTCTTCCACGTAACGGGCAATGATCCTGCGACGTTCGGGCGTCGCGCAGTCGGTAAGATAAACCATAACGTTTGTCTGCTGGCTTATTGTCGGACTCTGAGAACCGTCAGGTCGCAGGCAATCCACGTAAGCCCGTTTCTGCTCGTTCCACAAATGCCGGTTTATGGCTTCTTTGAGCTCGGCGGCCCACCTGAGGTACATGGCGGCGTCTCCGTCCTCGCCCAAAACCCGGGCAAGACGTGCAGTACGCCGCCAGCTCTCAACCAAAAGTGCATTCTGGTGGGTTACAACTCCATCGCGCGGAGTATCCATAGGCGCCCAATCAAGCATGTTCCAGGCCCTTATCACCAGAAGCCCGCGCCCGTCCCTCATGGCGGCGAAGTTCTTGGCCTGCCTGCGCATGCGCGGGTATATCTCCTGCAGGAAACCAAGATCACCTGTGAACTGGTAGTACTCATCGCATGCAAGAGCCCAAAGCAGGCTCCAAGCCGTCAAGATCTCGCGCCAGCCGCTCGGTACCTGGCACTCCACAACAGCTGAGCGGTCAAGGGAGCGGCCTGCAAGCACAAGACACCTGCGCGAAAGATCGTATGCGCCGAAAGCCGCGTAGTTCACAAGCCCCTCGTTCCGCGAATCACCCACCCAAAATGTCTGCTCGTAGGTCGGGCAATCAACAAAGGTATCCTCGCTGCAAAGCCGGGTTGTGTACCGCCCCATACGCCAAATCGAGTTCAGAAGCTCATCGTTACACCGGAAAGCGCCCTCTTCTGGCAGCGGATAAGTGTTCAGAAAAGTCTTTACGTAATAAATCTTAACAGGCCGTGTAACGTTGCGGAGCGTCAGAATCAGGTAGCGAAAGCCCCGTCTCACCGTGGAGAGGAAACTCTGATAGCCCTCCCGGCACGTGTAACGCATTCCGTTGACCATCTCGCCGGGAAGCTGGGGCTTTCCGTCCTGGTAACCCTCAAAGCCGAGGAAATCCAATACGGTTCCTTCGGGTGCATCAACTGCAAAAGAAAGGAAGCCTACAGTCATGCGGCCGAAATCAAGCGTTATCTCCACATCGCGCCCGGGCGGCGGCGGTTTGATCACGGCGCACTCGTCTTCAACAGCGCATATTCTCTGAAGGGACTCAACAGGAGGTGCACCCTCAGCCGGTTTCGCCCATGCAACGGCGTGAAACACGTGCGCCTCGTAAACATTCAGAGGTTTAACCGGTTTTGCACCCTCCTCAGGCAGGTCCTCGACCTTACGCGCCGCCCACACCTTCTTGAACACGGCGTGATTGCGGTCCGGGAAGGGCCCGTACGTAACAAACGACTCGGCCTTGCCGAAAGGCGAGACAGGGAAGATGAGCCGTGAAGCCGTGATCCCCATGTTAAGCGACCACTCGTGGTACCTGCCCGTTACATCCCAGACCAAAAGGTTCACCCCTTTGTTGAGCTTCACCTTCAGGTTGTACCCCCCCAGCCACACAGCCCATGAATCGCGTACGGGCTTAACGTCGACGCCGTTTACCCGCAGCTTTCCGTTGACCCCGGTCCAGCCGCCTCTGTGGTGAAAGGTGACGCTGGTTTCTTCAGGAACCGTCACGGTTGTTACGACCAAACCGCAAAGCTCCCTTGGATTGGCATCCCGGTAGCCGGGGAGAAGGTTCGGCCGCAGGTCCAAGGCCCATGTCGCTGTGGGAGGAACGACCAGACGCGCGGAGCAGACCCTCACGGGTAAAACAGGCTCCATGGTTAAGTGCCGCAAAGGGCTGGGCAAAAGCTTCGTCCACGGCTTGCAACCCGGTTCTCCGATGACCGAAGTCCTACCTTTCAATACGGGCGTATCGGTGCGCGTCATCCAATCGGGAATGTCCTTGCGCGCATCGAAATGCTCCACCCAGCCCTGCTGGCATGCAATGCGCGGCGTCCTGCGGCTGAAAGCCGGGTGCTGCTGTACCTCCCAACTTTCGTCGGTTCCCACAAAAAAGCGCTTGCCGCCGGATTCCCAGCTCAACTCAGCGAGCAGGCCTGCGCGCGCCGCCACAACTTGAAAGGTGGCGATTCCGTAGTGCTCCACTATAACCGCAATTACGTTTGCTCCGGAGTGAACATACCCGGTCAGGTCGTATTGATCGTAATGGTAGGCCTGCGGC
>CAZGYL010000027.1:0-16653 GCA_964529985.1 uncultured Planctomycetia bacterium
GTGCCTTGGTCTTACGTAGCCTACGCTTGGATCGAAGACGTTGCGCCAGTTTTCGGAACGCTTTGCGAAACAAAGGTAGTCGTGCTTCTTACCCAGGGCCTTTGCGAACTGCGAGACACACCAGTCGTCATACGCATACTCCAGTGTGTTTGAAACCGGGCCCCGCTCAAGCGGCACGTAGCCGTACTTCATGTACCACTTCAGATGCCTGTTACCGACATGCCCGCCGCACGGGTGCGGTTTCCCCTGCTCAAGCTGAATCCGCTTTACAGCGCTGTAGGCCTTTTGAACATCGAAATCGCGGATTCCCGCCTGATAGGCTGCAACGATCAGGGCTATTTCGTGCGAGGCCACCATGATGCTGGAATACTCGATTCCGGTCGGCCCCTTCGGGAGCCAACCCCCGCGGTCGTAGATCTCAAGAAGGCTGCGCACCCAAGAAGCGGCGATATCGGGGCTGAGAAGGACCCAAAGCTGGTTGAGATTCCAGAAGGTGTTCCAAAAAGCATCGCAGCCGTAAACAGGGCTTGCGGGGTCGGGAAGCTGCCTGACCTTCTCGCACATGTCCACGTATTTACCGTTTACATCGCTCCAGCAGGTCCGCGCGCAGTAAGAGCGGTACAAATTGGTGTAGAATTTAACCTTGTCTGTGAAAGTCCCCCCGCTCACTTCGATTTTCCCGAGGAGCTTGTTCCACGTTTCCCAGGCGGCTCTGCGCACCGCATCGAAGTCCCAACCGAAAGGCCCGCTTTCGGTTGTCAGATTGAGCCGGGCCTGGTCGATGCTTACAAGGGAAATACCCGTTTTGATCGTGATCGTCTCCCCGGCTTCGGTTTCGTATTCGACAAAGGCGCCCATGTCACCGGCGCCTTTTATCTCCTTCACGTCTCTGAAAATCTTCTCTCCGTTCCAGCCTCCGAAGGCTCGAAAAGGCTTACTGAAGCGTACGACGAAATGGACCGTGTACTCGTTCCAACTCGCCCACCTGCCGCTTTGCTGCTTTGAGTAACCTTCTATTTCGGTCGGGCTCACCTTCCTTACCATGCCCTCGAGCACGGAGAAGCCGTACTCGGTGGGAAACTGGAGATCGAAGAGGATCCTTGCCTCTTTGCTTCTCGGGAAGGTGTAACGCTGCCAGCCGGTTCGGGTCGTAGAGGTGAGCTCGGCCTTGATCCCGTAATCTTCCAGGAAAACCGAGTAGTATCCGCACGAAGCTTTTTCACGCGCGTGGGAAAAGCGTGAGCGGTATCCCACATCGGGGTTGTTCTGCGGCCCGGGCCGGGTTTGCAAAGGACCGACGGTGGGCATGGTCAGCAGTCCGCCCATCGTCCAAGAGTGGATATGACTGAATCCGGCTATGTTTTTGATCGCGTACTCATAGCCGGCTTTCCAACCTTGATCCTGGTTGTCGGGGCTGAGTTTGACCATGCTGAAGGGAAGTGCAGGCCCGGGAAAAAGCATCCAGCGGGAGGAGGAAGTCCCGAGCATCGGATCCACCCAGTCGGCGGGTTGCCTCACGCGGGAAGGCGTTCTGTGAAATAATCTGCGGAAAATTTCTTTTTCGCCGCACTTCACGCTCACAAGAGAATTACACGGTTTCTCAACCGGCTCAAGCGGTATTTCCGGTACGGAGATTCCCTCCGGGGCCTTCAGCGTGCAAACGCGCCGGCCGTCAAGGAAAACGGAAACCCGCCGGGGCTTACCGTAACAAGAAAGCTTCAGTGTCAGGATCTGGACCTTTTTTCCGTCTTTAAGGCACAGGAGGGGATCAAGCCGGGCTGAGCGCACAAAAAGGGTATCCACCTTTCCCAGGGAAGCGCCCGGAGCGAAGAACTCAAGCGAATCGTAGAGAAACCAGCTTAGCTCGGTTGTCGTAAGTTCGAGTCTGTTGAGCCCTTTCCTCAAAGCTTTTGAAGGGAAAACCACCTGCAGGCGGTACTCCTTGCCGGCTGCGACGTTCCCGGTGATCGATGCGTCGCCCCCGCCGGGAGGCAACTTACATATCTTCACACAGTCGTTAAGCGCGATACGCAAAACGGGCGGTCTTATTGCGTGAGTGTCGGCACAATCCACTACAAGGCGGCAGGAGTCGGAAGAGGGCGGCGTTTCAAGATCGAAAAGAACCGTAAAAGTGTGTTGCCTGCTTCCGGCCCACAGATCCGCCGGACCGGGGTGGCAATACGGCCAAGACTTGCGCGGATCGCTCCGCCCGACGAGGAAAACCGGATCTTCCGGAAACACGGCTTGGAACCTCGCGTACTTGTTGGGCGCAAGAGCGAACCCGCGGGTGTCATTGTCCGAGGCACCTATACGCCAAAGCGCGGGCGCCGAAGCGGAGGCGGTGTGGACGAATATCGTAAGAAAGGTAAGCGGGACCAGAATCCGCACGTTTCTCATCTTGTACCTCGCGTTTCAAGGGCCGTTCGATTCGGTTGAACAAGAAGGCGAAGAGCGCAACGGAAGCGCTTTCCGAGATTTCAGCACGCATAAATTTTAGCATGCATAGAGATTCCTTCGCGAGGCGGAAGGCCTCAGTGGGGGGTGTGGCCTGCGTGGTTATGCTCGTGGTGTTCTTTATGGCTGCAGCATTCAGGCTGTGTTTCAGTCCCCGGCGCTTCCGCTTTCGGCCTCGCTTCCGGGAGAATCGCCGGCAGGAGTACAGCAAGTAAGGCCACCGCGCACAAGCTCCTGAACCAAAGAGGCAGCATCTCGCGTGCAATCGGTGCAACCGTTGCGTTTGTGGTCGTGAAAAGCGCATCGAGGGCGAATCCCGAAAGCAGCGCTGTTGCTGCTACTGTAACGAGATACGTTACCGCAGTGCGGAAGCCCATAATTTTCCAGATAGTGGCCACAGTCGCGGCGTTTGTTGCAGGTCCTGTGGTAAGAAAAACAAGAGCGGCACCCGGGGAGACGCCTTTTGCAATCAAGGCCGCGGCGATCGGAACCGAAGCTGTGGCGCATACGTAAACCGGAAGGCCGACCAGCATCATCACAACCATGGCGGAAAGACCGCTGCCCAAATGGCGGGCGAAGAAGTCATCGGGCACAAGGACCGTAATCACCCCGGCGATCACAAGCCCGAGAAGAAGCGGCCTTCCGATATCACGCGGCAGGGTTAAGAATCCGTAACGAAGAGCGCGCACAACGCGGCTCGGGGATCCTTCCTTCGAGCAGCAGATTTCTCTACAGGGCTCAACACCGGTCGCCTCCTTTCCTGCGCCCCGATCTACAAGAAGCGAGATCAAAAGCCCGCCCACAAGGCCTGACAGAAGCGCTGCAAGAGGCCGGAACACGGCGAACAGCGGTCCGAGGAGGCTGAGGGTGACAAGTATGCTGTCCACACCTGTTTGAGGCGTTGAGAGCAGAAACGCCGCGGTAGCCCCCTTGCTTGCGCCGTGCCGGGCCAGAGAGGCGGCTACAGGTATCACACTGCAAGAGCAAAGCGGCAGCGGGATACCCAAAAGCGTCGCTTTGGCGATCGAGCCGAAGCCTTTTCCGCCCAAATGGGCTTGAACTCTTTCTGCGGGAAGAAAAACCGAGATCGCACCTGCAGCAAGAAAGCCGAAAAGGAGGAAAGGCGCCATCATGCCCAGTTCCTCCCACAGGGCGAGAACGGCCTGCCAAGAGTAGTTCAAAACAGGCTGCACGTCCATGGTGCGATCCTCTGCGGCAATTCTACACCATGACGGTAGGCGTGCCAGTGATACCTTTATTCGGCTCCCGGCGGCTTTTCAACGTGAAACAGACCACTGCGAAAGCGGCTTCACTTCGATCGGCTCGGGCAGATCACCTCCGCCGGCCGGAATAGACTCGACCGTGATACGGGCTTCACGCACCTCTTTAAGCTTAAGAGCAAGCTTTCGAATCCCGTGGTTCTTCGCCTGTCCTTTGGGATCGGGGGATCCCGGAAGCGGACGAGCCGGCATTATGCTGAAGGCGGCTTGCTTCGGACTTGTAAGGCGCACAGCCAGGATCTTCCCGCCTTGAGACAAGAAAACCGTACGGCCGCCTTTGGAGGGCTGCGCTTTCGCTTTTGTATGAAGGAACCACCAGACGTTTTCAGGGGCTCGGAGCCTGATTTCGTCTTGGAGTACGAACCTGCCGGCTTTCAAGGCGACCCCGCGCTTTACCGAAAGAGCTTTACCTGCGTAAGCGGGAGTCAGATCGGCGACAGCGAATAGTTTCGGAAAATCACCTGAGAAGGCTGTTATACGCGCCTCGGCATTAGGATCTTGATCAGGGCCTTTGCCTCCGCCTATCACCAGAGTGTTGTGGCCTTCGGCCCGCAGCCGGTAATAGGTCCACCTGTTGCGGCCGAAGTAAGCAGGCAGGTTGTAGTTATCGGCTCCTAAATCCACCGCCCACCTGACTCCGCGGGCCTCAAGCACAAATGAACCCAGATCCAGGTGACTGTGGTTGACACGGTTGCTTCCGGCCTTAAGGCCCAAGAAAAGGGCGTTCGGGTCTTCCCACGCGCTTCGCAGAGTTACTGCTTCGACCCTGCGGAAATAAAATCCCAACGGAAGCCCGAATTGCTTCGGCGAGCGCGCCTGGGGCGTGAACCAAATAAGATCAAGCGGGTGCGGGCGGGCATGCTTTTGCTCGTACCACGAGCACACGGGAAGCGAGAATTCGCGTGCGAACCAGAAGAGTTGGGGTGCTTGAATCCTACCGGCATGGGCATCGGCGAAATTGAAGCTCAAGCCCGTGGGGCCCGTCATGGCAATGGGGAAAAGGCCGGTGCGGTCAAAGCCGGGGGCCTTTGAAAGGCCGAAATCCGTGCCCAGCGCGCTTTTCAATGCAGCAAGAAAACAAACGTGGTAGAAGGTTGCGTAATTCCAGTAGCCCGGGCCTTCGCCCCAAGCTCCGTCCGGGGCGTAGCGCCGGCTTGGTCTTTGTATGGAACGAAGCGCGTTTGTAAGGATTTCTCCTGCAAGAGCTTCTTGCTCGTCCGCTACAGCCAAAGCTGCGATTCCGAGGCCCCCGTTGCAGACTTGATTCCAGTTGTGCTGGGAACGGGTCCACCAGCCGTATCGGGCCGTACCGCGATAACACTTAAGCCCGGGCCCCAAGCCCTTTTCTACGATCGCCCTGAGCAAGACTGCGCGGGTTGCCGGGTCAAGAACTTCGTAGAGCCAGTCGTATCCGATCGCAAAAGCATGCGACATTTCAGCCGTATCAAGGAAGTGCCTCGGATTCCAGTCAGGAAACGAAGCGGCTTTCTTAAGTTCTTTAATGCAGCGCTGCGCAAAAGCCGCGCGCCCCGTCAAGCGATATGCAAGTGCAAGCGTATAAACACGGCGTAGAACCCGCCTGCTTGTGCCGAGAAGCCTCAGGCCGTCCGGGATTCGGTATTCGGCGGGAGGCTCTTTCAGAATACGCTCAGCGCTCTGAAGCATGCGCTTCCAAAGGGCGGAAGCCGTCTTGTTGCTCTGTATGTAGCGCTTGATTCTTGATAGGTCCGTGTCGGTTGCGATCAATCGAGGATGGTGCCTGCGGGGGTGCTCTTTGCGCAGTAAGGCCGAAATGCGATCCACCGGAGGTACTTGCACACTGAAAGACTGACCTGCAAAGCAAGTGCTCAAGGAAAGAATCAGAGTACAGAGAATACGAAGCCCGAGCAAACTGCACCTGAGACCTGAAGCTCTAAATACGGGTTTTCCCATTACTGTGCTCCTTCCGTCGCCTGCTTTTCCTGTTTTGTGCCCTTCAGCCCAGGCTACGGGAAAGCGCTTCGGCTCTCAAGCGGTGGGTCTTGCGCCGGAGAGGTCGGTTTGGTAGCCTGGACCAAGGAGCGGGGTTGCATGTGGGGCGGCCTGGATCAGAGACGTACGGCGGGGGCTGGGAGAAATGATTGAGCGCCGAACCGGCTGCCTGGTCTGCTGCGGATCAATGGGAAGTCTCAAGCGTTTCCAAGTGTTTTTTCTCCTCGTGCAGTTGTGTTTTTTTGTACAAATTTATTTTCCCGGCGGTAGAGCTCAGGGTGCCGATCCGCTGGTCGCCGTGACAACGGATCGTGACGGGGTTTGGGTTTTTCATGCCTCAGAGAGCGGTACTTTCGGCGGAGGTGTTTTCATCCCGGTGGGAGCGGGAGTGGAACCCTGGCATCTGCTTGCAGCCGACCTTGACGGTGACCGACTGCCGGATCTGGTTTCAGCCTGCAGGTACGGCCCTTCGGTTGCTGTTTTCCGAAACACGGGATCGGGCTTTGAGGATCCGGTTCTTTACGATGCGGGGCCGAAACCGTATCACACGGAAGCAGGGGATTTCGACGGCGACGGTGACTTGGATCTTGCTGTAGCAAATCCGGTTCAGAACGGACTCTTGGTTTTCTTGATGAACAAAGGTGACGGAACCTTTGTGCGGGGTGATCAGCTGCGGCTGGGTGACGGAACCTATGCTTCGGCTGCCGCTGATATCGACCGCGACGGGTACGTGGATCTTGCGGTTGTAAACCATGGGACGAACGAAATCGTGCTCTTGATGGGGCAGGCGGACGGGACTCTTACGGTTAAGAAGAGATTGCCATCGGAGGGCGGCCCGAAAGATGTCGTCTTCGGACGTTTCAACGACGACGACCTGCCTGATCTTGCCGTTGTGAACTACGAAGGAGCTTCGGTGCGGGTTTTTGTAAACGACGGCGGCGGGGTTTTCGATCCCGGCCGCAGCTATCCTGCGGGTGTCTTGCCGCGACACCTTGTGGCCGCCGATCTCAGTAACGACGGCCTTGACGACCTTGTTGTCGCAGGGGGAAAGGGCAGCGAAGAGATCTTCGTCCTTTATTGCAACGGAGACGACGATTTCACCGCCGCTCAGGCATATCAGACAGGCCCTAGACCGAACGGTGTGTGGGCGTACGACGTTGACGGAGACGGGTACCGCGATATTTTGGCTGCAAACTGGAGCCTGGGAAACGAGTCTTTGGCTTCTGTTACGGTTTTGCGTAATGAGGGGAAGGCAGATTCCTTCCAGCGCCTGCAGGACTTCAAACCCCCGCAGGGGTTTGCAAAGGTAACCTACGTGATCGCCGGCCGTTTCTTCGCAACGGGTTTCGTACGCGGTGATGTAACAGGCGAGGGCAAGGTGAATATTTCCGATGCAATAGCCACATTGAGGTTTCTCTTCGGCCTTAAGCCTTTGGGCTGTACCGATGCAGCCGATGTCGACGATAATGGTATGGTGAATGTGGCGGATCCTATACGCATTCTGGCCTTTCTTTTCGGCGGCGGGCCGCCTCCGAGTCCGCCCTTCCCGCAGCCGGGTCCGGATCCGACGCCTGATGATTTGACCTGCAGGTGGTGAGGGAGTTTACGTGGAAAGTCTCAGAATCGCTGTAGGCTTGGAAAGGCGGTTCGAGCGGCGCCGTTTCGCCGTTTCAGTGCTGCTGGCTCTCGCCGCCTTCAGTCCCTCGGCCCTGCCGGCTTCATTCCCTGAACCTCTCTACGAGCTTATGGCTCCGGGGGTCGCCTACGGGCGGGTCGAGCTGCGGCGCGGGCCTCTTGTCTATCACGTGGTTAAAGCGGATATCCGCGCTGCGGGACTGAGAATCGAGCCCATCAGAGCTGAGGGGGCTGAAACTCTGGCCCAAATGGTTGAGAGGCTTCTGGAGCGGCGGGAACCGCTTATTGCGGCCATAAACGGCGATTACTTTGACCGCAAGTCAGGCTCTGCAGTGCCCTGGGGAGTGCATGTCACCGGCGGGAAGTTGCTTTTCTCGCCGACGGCTAAATCAGCGTTCCTCATCGGCCCCAAAGGCAGGCCCTTTATTGGGAAAGCCAAGCTGAAGCTCGGAATAAGATTCGGTAAGAGAGGCGCATACCTGCCGGTTGCTGCTGTAAACCGGCCGCGGGCAAAAGACCGGAGCGGATTTTTCGTTTATACCCCCGCCTGGGGGGCCACCGTGCAAGCTCCTCTGGGAGGGCTGGCTCTTGTTTTAAGCGGCGGGGAACTCAAGCTCGGGCCTGCGGTCTCCTGCGTTTTGGAAAGGATGGAACTCGGAGGAGCCGAAGTTGAAATCCCTGAAGGCGGCATGGTCATCACGCATGAGAATCGGCGGGCGCGTGTTTTCGCGCGCCTCAAAATAGGCGGGGCGGTCGTTCTTCGTGGAGTGCTTGAACCGCCTGCTCGATCTGCAATCGGAGGCGGGCCCCGGCTGGTGCGCAGAGGCAAGGTGAGTGTTGAATTCAATGAGGAAAACTTCTCGCCGAGCCACGTCAGGTATCTCTCCGGGAGGCATCCGCGATCTGCCGTTGGGTATGATCGGAGTCGCACCGCCGTTCTGCTCGTAGTTGTGGAGGGCAGGACCAAGTCCAGCGCAGGTATTTCAATGCAGGGACTTGCGCAACTTATGTGCTCGCTCGGTGCGTACGAGGCTATGGCCTTTGACGGCGGGGGATCCTCAACCCTTTACGTTGCAGGTATGCTTGTGGGTTGGGGGAGTACGGGTAAAGGAAACGTGGCCGAACGCCGTTTGGCCAACGCGCTCGGGATCTTCTACAAACACAGCGGGCGTCAGCCGTGAAGCGCGTGCTTGTGGCCCTTGCGGCCGGTGGTTTCGCTATCGTCGGCCTTTCTTTCTTCATTCCCCCCGGTTTTCATAATGCGCCTTTGGGACGGCTGCTTTGGGCATTTGAGCGGGTAGCGACAAGCGAACCCGTGGGCCTGAGCGATCGGTGTATATTCCTGGGCGTTTCGGTTGTAATCGTTTACCCGTATCTTTACAGTCTTCTGGCTGCCTTTACCGTTTCAGTCCCCTCCGGGCGCGCTTTGTTCCCGCTCCACCTTGGTTTGCACGGCGTGGGCCTCGGGCTGCTATTCGTTTTCGGCTTGCTTCTTCTTCTCTCAGGTGATACCTATGTGCCGCGCGCGGTGCAGGTGGGTGCGATGCTTTTTGCGCTTCTTTTCGGCTCGTTTGCAGCGGTTGTTGCAAAGAGGCTCCGGGCCCGCAGGGCTTCTTTGGCTGTGATGACCGCAACTTCGGCAGTTCAAGTTCCCTTACAACTCGGCATTGCAGCTGCGGTTTTCGCAGACGGCGGGCCGCCCGGCGGATACCTGCTCGGTGCATGCGGTGCACTTCTTGCGTTTTGCGGCTCTGTTTCCCTTTTTATGGTGGAGGGCGCCCGCAGTGCGGACCTGCGTGATCGTTCCGACGTATAACAACGCCGCGACTTTACCTGCCGTTCTTGAGGGGGTCCGGCGCCGTGGGCTTCCCCTGATAGTTGTAGACGACGGATCCACGGACCGGACGCCTTCGATCTTGGCCTCCTCAGAGGTCGACCACGTGGTGACTCTGAAGCCGAACCAAGGCAAAGGATTCGCTTTGTGCGCCGGTTTCGAAGCCGCCTTGAGGCTGGGGTTTTCAAGGGCGATTACAATCGACAGCGATCTACAGCACGACCCACGGGATATCCCGCGTTTCATGGAAGCCGCGCGGGCCCGACCTCAAGCTCTGATTGTAGGCGTCAGGCGCAATCTGCGTGCAATGGGAGCTCCGCTTGCCAACCGTTTCGGCAACGCGGCAAGCAATCTGTATTTTTTTCTGCTCACAGGCAGGCGCCTTGCGGACACACAAAGCGGATACAGGTCATATCCTTTGGGTGCGACTGTGGCTTTAGGCTGCCCGCCGAGTAGGTTCGAGTACGAGTTTGTGGTTTTGGTAGCGGCCGCCCGCAGCGGGCTTGAACTCGCCTCGGTCCCGATCAAAGCCCGCTACGAGCGGGACCGCTACGTCAGCCATTTCAGACCTGTTAAGGATTTCCTGAGAATTTTCCTTGCAGGTCTGAGAGCCGTCCGCCTGCCGAGGCACCTCAGTAGCCGACGAGCACTTGGGTTTCAACTTCAAAAGCATCGTATGAGGTGATCCCCCGGCTGACCGCAGCCTCGAATCTCTGCAGCAATGCTTTCAGTGTATCCAAGTCCTTGGCGGCTTCTTCAAACGACTTCTTTTCCTTGCGGGCTCCTTGTTTCGCGAGCCAGGAGCGGTTTCTCCCCAGCCAGTCGGCCGCCGCTTGGAAATCCAAGCCTGCGAAGAATCCCTTAAAAGGAGGAATATTCTCTTGAAGGGATACCGCCGGTGGTTCGTTGAGCCATGAAACGATCGTCTCGGCGGCGGTGCGCGAGGAACTGACAATGAGAGCCTGAGGCGTCAGGTACACTGTAGGTGTAGCGCCTTTTACTGTGAAAATCATGGCGAGCTTCTCCTTGTCTTGGAGAAGTTTCGCCTGAACGCGGTTCTCCTCTTGAGCAATTTGGACCAGGCCGTAGGTGGCCCTGATGGTGTTTTTCAGCAGTTCGAATCCTTTGGGGTCCTTGATCCGGAGAAGCAACGACACCTCCCCGGGCGCCTTGTCGTTGGAATCGAGATCGGTGAATATCACAACAAGGTCCGGCCCGAGTGCGGGAAGCAGGTCGTTCACAATGGAGTTTCCTCCCAAGAAGACGTTTCCGGCGCCTTCAAGCATCGCTTCGGCACGTCGCTTTGCACGAGGAGGAAGCGCCTTGAGGACGGCTTTGGCCAGAGCTTGGAAATCTATGTGAAGCGCCGCCCCTGCAAGCACTTCGCCTTGAGGCAGGTAGCGCGCAAACCAGCAGGATTCGGGCTCTTTATCCCACCAGTTCTTAAGTATCGGGGGGAGTTTCTCCTTTTCGACCACCACACGAGTGCGGCTTCTGATCTCGGTTCCCTCAATCCACGTGCCTTCGGCGACGCCTTTTATCGCCCTTAGAAACTTCACGAACGGCCGGGCGCGCCGCGGTACCGGACCGTGTTTTTCCCTAAGGAGTTTCAGAACCGCGGGTACGTTCAAGTACCACGCGAATAAAGCGTCCTCAACAAGATCGCCGCACACTTCCTGTGCTGTGGGATTGGAGGTAATCGGGTCGAAAGCAGTGCCTTGAGCTAAATCAACACAGTGCTTGACCAACGCAAGATCAGTGGAAAGTATGGACCCGCTTTTATACGTGAGGAGGAAGAATTCCTCTCCTTTCTGGTTCTGCAAGTGCCTGATACGGACTTCCTTGTAAGTAATGGGATCGAGGAACAGAAGTTCCCCGCTGTCTCTGAGGGGGACGAGCAGTTTGTCGAGAACAGCACCGGCATCGGTTCCCTTTTCGCCCAGCGCCAAGAGAAGGACCCTCGGCTTTTTTCCGGGGAAAACCGCCAAAAGCAACTCACGACCTGCAAGTTTCTTGAAAAACTTGCCGGGCTTCAGCCCGGTTACGGACTCGAATTCCGCAGCTCCCCGCTCCAGCTCTTCCAGGTGGCCTTCTTCCTTAAGTCGTTGCTTGATCGGGCCTTCCACGATCGCATCCCAAAGCGCCGTTCCTTTCAGGTCTGAAACCGTCTGGGCTGCGTTGTAAAGACGTGCGACGAAGAGGGCGCCGTCCGGAATGAGACCGGCCAGACTTGTAGGATCCTCTTGAGCCTGGAGAGGCGATCTCCCCAGGACGGCCGTAAAAAGCAGGGCGCCCGCCCAGAAGAGTTTCAGACGCAGGGGACGTTCTGAGCAACTGTGTGCAAGAAACCTCTCTCTGTACATGGCAAGCCTCCTTCGTTTTTTCAGCCGCACGCTTTTTGGCTTCGCGGACCGGGCGCCCGATCGCCCGGTCGCCGCGGTACAAATCCGGCTCGCCTCTCTATACAGGGCGAAGGGAGAAAGGTTTCAGGGAGCGCCTACCTGACGGGGGCTTGCTGGAGGATTTCTTCCTCAAGACGAACGAGATGTCTGGCCACATCCGCAATGAGGCTTTCAAGCTCGGCCGCGCGGGCGAACGTGCTTTCGTTCGCTACGTTGAGTTGCAGGATGCACTCTGCGAGCTCATCGATTTCAACGACCCTGAGAAGGGGCCTTGAAGGCAGCTGCGCCGCTTCCAGGCCCAGGGTATCCAGTTGCCTGAGTATCGAAAGAACGTGCTGCTTCAAGGAAGCCGCTCGGCGCAGCAATGCGGCCACCTCCTCGCAGATCGGTTCGGCCGCCTCTTCGGCCTGCGCTTCGGCCCACAGCTTCTTCAGGCACCGCCTGAAATCGCGCATATCGGCGGGATCGGCTCCCTTAAGTCTCTTCCAGGGAACAATGCCTTCAAGCGCCATGCCGAGGTTCTTGCCTTCATGGGCTGCAAGCCGCAGCAATCCTTTAAGGGATCCTGAATGCAGATTCACCCCGAGTCTGGTCAGCAGTTGATCCACCGGATCGGCGAAAACGTCGGTATCCTCGGTTCCGTGCCTTGATCTCCGGGCCGCAAGTTCAAAAGGAGAAGTTCCTTTTGGAAACGCTGCAACCTCAAGCCCGACCTCCTGGACCGAGAAGCAGGAGGCGCGCCCCAAGAATCGCTCAAAAGGGCTGCAGGGCTCTGCAGTGACGGCGGCGCTGGCTCTGGCCATCGCGTGAAAAAGCTGCTCGGGAAGGGACCAAAGAACCCAAGGGTCTTCAAGAACCTGGAGAAAGGCTCTTTCGAGAGCGACTTCGGTGGAGCGGATGCGGGCCACCTTTTTCAGGGCCTCGCGCCTGGGCTCATGGTGGAATATTACCTTTTGTTCCCATGGATCGCTGATCTCAACCAGAAGGAAATCCCCGGGTTGAAATCGGTGGGTCTTGTAGAAGCGGGCCATTGAGAAGACCGGGAATTGGAACTCCTCAGCCAGAGCTTTCCCCGGGCGGGTGCCTGCGAAATCGGGCACCCAGTTGTAGCCCAGCAGGTAGTGGTAGGGAAAGGCATCCGCAAAAGACATGCGCCTTGAAATCAAGCGTATGGGCCTGCCGGACGGATCTTCAGCTTGAATGGACTCGGTGTTCTTGCCCCACCAAAGCGGAAGGAAGCGGTGGCCGGGCACAAGAATTCCGTCTGCAATTTCTTCGCGGTCGGGTTCAATGCGCAAGCGGGCGCCGTTAAGCAGCGCTTCGCGCGTTACAAATCGATTCCTGTTGGTCTTCGCGAACGCAGGGCACTTGCAGAGGGCTTGCTGAACCAATTCTTCCTGAGGTGTATAGCCCCAATGCTTTGCGACCTCAAGTGCGACCCGCCGGACTGTCACGGGGGTTCGGAATCCCACAGCGAGCTCTTCCACCAGGACAAGCAGGTCCTGGGGTGTGTACGCGGCCCGAGTCTCTTCTTCTCTTTTCTTCATTCTTCTCTTCGCTCACTTCCGCCTCTCGGGGGAGAGCTCCCGGCCTTCCGTCCTCTCGGGAGGCTCCAAACCCGACTGCACGGCGCTTATCTTCCCAGATCGAGGGTGACTTGTCCAGAGTTAAGCCGGGAAAACTTTATAAATCATAGAACGCAAATACAGGCGCAAAGCAGCGGGCCCCTGCCTTTTCCCGCTCGACTCCCGCAAGCGGCCGGACGTTCCGGGCATGCCTTACGCAGTCCCACCCAGTCTGGCTAATGCCTTGGCCCCGATATCCTTGCGGTAATGCATGCCCTCGAACTGAATTTTCTCTACAGCATCGTACGCTTTCTTGTATGCTTCGCGGATGTCCGCTCCCAGCGCGGTCACACCTAAAACGCGCCCGCCGGCTGTAACCAGTTTGTCACCGCGCCAAGCGGTTCCGGCGTGAAAGATCAGGATATCCCTCGGCACATTCTCAAGCCCGTGGATCTCCTCCCCTTTCTCGTACGGGCCCGGGTAGCCTCCGGAAGCAAGGACAACGCATACCGCAGCTCCGCTTTTCACCTTGAGGCTGTGGCGGCCCAAGGATCCATCGATCGCAGCAAGCATCAATTCCAAAAGATCGTTCTCGACAAGAGGGAGCACGGCCTGTGTTTCCGGATCCCCGAACCTGCAGTTGAACTCAACGATTTTCGGCCCTTCGGCTGTGATCATGAGTCCGGCGTACAAGACTCCGCGATAGGGGTGACCTTCTTCGGCCATGCCGCGCACCGCAGGAGCCAGGATTTCTTCGTTGACGCGTTTTTGCATCGCCTCGTCCAGCACCGGCGCCGGGGCATAAGCTCCCATGCCTCCTGTATTCGGTCCCTGATCCCCGTCGTACACCGGCTTGTGGTCCTGACTTCCGACAAGCGGCAGGAAATCGTTTCCATCCGTTATGGCCAGGCAGCTTGCCTCCTCGCCTTCGAGAAACTCCTCTATGACCACTTCGTCGCAGGCTGATCCGAACTCCTTATCGACGAACATGCGCCGCAGAGCTTCTTCCACGTCCTTTTGTGTCTTGCACACAAGAGCCCCTTTCCCCGCAGCAAGTCCGCTGGCCTTGATTACGATCGGGATTCCCCATTGCTCGACCACTTTCCGGGCTTCGTCAAGCTCGGTTACGGTCTTCGATCGGGCGCAGGGGATCCCGTGCCTTTCCATAAATGCGTGACACCAGGCCTTGCTGCCTTCGATCCGCGCCGCAGCTCTTGTAGGCCCGAAAACGGTCAGGCCGTTCTCCTGGAACACATCGGTTATGCCTTCAACAAGCGGCGCTTCCGGGCCCACGACCGTCAAGTCGATTTTCTCCTCTTTTGCGAATGAAAGAAGCCCCGCTATATCGTCGGCTCTTACAGCGACGCAGGCCGCCCGTTCCGCGATGCCTGCGTTGCCCGGAGCGCAGAAGATCTTCTCCACTTCCCGGCTTTGCTTGATTTTCCACACCAGAGCGTGTTCGCGGCCACCACCGCCGACGACCAAGATCCGCACGGTCAACCTCCTGTCTCTCAGGCCGCCTTTCTGAGTGTGAACCTGTCTCCGGTACCGTAAAGCTTCCGCAGGCAGAGGTGGTTCCTGCGGCTGAAGCTTCCGGAGTACACCCTCTCAGTCGCTCAATCCACCGGGCCTGCATGATAGCCGGTCCCACAGACGGCGGCAAGAAGACCCAGCGAGCTATTGGGCTCCAATTGACAGGAAACGGCCCCGCCCCTATGGTATCGCAGAAACGGTCGCAAAGAGCCGGTTCGGTCCGGCGCCGGCACGGTGTGGAGAGCGGGAGAAAGTCATGGTCAAGCGAGCCGTTCGGAGCCAGTGGGGATCTCGGCTGGGTTTTATCATGGCTGCAATGGGGAGCGCCATCGGTTTGGGAAACATTTGGCGCTATCCGTACATGGTGTACAAGAACGGCGGTGCTGTTTTCCTCATTCCCTACTTCATCGCCTTATTTGTGGTCGGAATCCCCGTAATGATGCTTGAGTTCGGGCTGGGGCATAAGATGCGCCGGGCCTTCCCGGGGGCACTTTATCGAATAAGCCCGCGCTTCAGTTGGATCGGCTGGTGGTCCGTCTCGTTCGTCATGTTCGGGATTGTGGTTTACTACGCGGTCGTCATCGCATGGTGCCTTTGTTACTTTTTCTTGGCCTTCACTGGTGGGTGGGGAAGTGATCCTGCGGCCTTCTTCGCACAAGACTTTATTCACCGCACCGCGGGACCCTACGTGGAAAGTCAGGGTTTTGTATTCGGGCCTTTCGCCTGGTACGTGTTTGCGGCTCTCGGCGTTGTGTGGGCGGCGAACTGGCTTATCTGTTTCTTTGAGATCCGCAAGGGTTTGGAAAGGGCCACGAAGGTTTTTATGCCGCTTTTGGCCGTACTCACGCTTGTGCTTGTAATTTGGAGCTGGGGCTTCGAAGGCGCCTCTCAGGGAAGGCGGTTTTACCTGGAACCCCGCTGGGATCTGCTTCTTGAGCCCCAAGTGTGGATCGACGCTTTTACGCAGATTTTCTTCACCCTTTCACTCGGCTTCGGGATCATGGTGGCCTATGCAAGTTACCTCGGGCCCAAACCGAATATCCCCGCAAGCGCGTTCCTTACCTGCGTGGGCAACTGCGCATTCTCCTTCATCGCCGGGTTCGCGGTGTTCAACACCCTCGGGTTCATGGCCTTGAAAGAGGGTGCGGAGGTCGGACAGGTCATTAAAGCAGGCCCTGATCTTTGCTTCATAGTTTACCCTCAGGCGTTGAGTCTTATGCCGGAATTCACCGGCCGGGCGACAGGGCTCATTTTCTTCCTGGTTCTGGTTGTTGCAGGGTTGACAAGCTCGGTATCCATTGTGGAGGCGTTCACAAGTTCGCTGATGGATCATTTCCCGATCCGGCGCGGCACGGCCGTTTCGGTGCTCACCACCGGAGCTTTTCTCTTGGGCGTGCCCTTCTGCTTCGGAAGCGGTGTTTTCTGGCTGGATATAGTTGATTCTTTCCTCAACCGCTACGGGCTTCTTCTTGTGGTGATCTTGGAGACGCTTATCGTTGGGTGGTATTTCACGCCGCGGCGCCTGCGCGCTCACTTGGACGACACCCACGATATGAAGATGGTGGGGGGGATCGGTGTGGCCATGAAGCTCATGATCACTGTGTTCCTGGCCTTCACGTGGTACGGGCTTTCGACCGAGACGTCGGGCGCTGCGGGTCAGGTGGGGCGGTTTGCGGCGCTTATGGGGATTTTTGTCGTGTGGCTGGATGAACACTGGCTTGATTTCGATATCAAGTACGTGATCCCTGTGATCCTCGTGCTGCTTCTGGATCTGCAGCTTGCAAGCGATATTTCCAAGAAACAGGTTTACTCTTGGCAGGCTGTTGTAGGCATCGGGGTCGCATGGACGGTGGGAACGCTTGTTGTGGCGATTGCGCTTGACGGCGCGGCCAAATGGCGCCTGCGTAGGGGGCTTGAGAGCGGGCTGGGCGAGTAGGGCGGTGGCGGCATGCGAGGGCCTCACCCGAAAGACCGGGAGC